>DATHIE010000318.1:0-8033 GCA_035316905.1 Chryseolinea sp.
AATCCATGGTGCCGCAGGCGGAGAAGTCACCGGCTCTGCTTACCTCGTTGAAACCGACAAAGCAGCCGTCCTTATAGATGCCGGAATGTTTCAGGGCGGAAAAGCGTCCGAAGCAAAAAACAAACTACCACAAGGCGCCAAGGTCAAAGAAATCGACGCCGTTCTTTTAACACACGGTCATCTCGATCATACTGGGCGCGTTCCGCTTCTCGTAAAATTCGGTTTTGACGGCCCCATCTACGGTACTGACGAAACCCTGGAACTTTCTCAAATTATTTTGTTGGATTCGGCGCGCTTACAAGTGGCCGATGCCGTTCGTAAGAACAAAAAGTTCTGGAAGAAAGGTGAACCTCTGGCTGAGGCGTTGTATACCACAGAACACGTGGAGATCATGCAGGAATTAACTCGACCTGTTGTAACGAACACACCGGTTGCTGTCGCTGATGGAATAACTGCCACCTGGATCGAAGCGGGACACATGCTTGGTTCCGGAAGCATCAAACTTGAGGTCACAGAAAATGGAAAAAAGAAAACAGTTGTATTCTCTGGAGATCTGGGTCCTCTCGCATTACCTTTTTTGAAACCGTTTGAACATTTCGATAAGGCCGACCTTGTGTTTTTAGAGTCGACGTATGGCGACAGGGATCATAAACCATACGATGCAACTGTTGCAGAGTTTGAAGCGATCGTTCTTGAAACTTGTAAGGCTGGAGGAAAGATGTTGGTGCCCAGTTTTGCCATCGGCAGAGCTCAGCAAATTATTTATCACCTCGCGGAGCTGTTTCATGCCAATAGAATCCCTGGATTCCCAGTCTATCTCGACAGTCCCATGGCAATAAGCGCTTTTGGAACGTATCGTAAACATGAGGATTCGATGGATGAGGAATTCCATGCGTTGAAGAAGAAAGGTGTGTTTCCGCTGAATACCCAATATTTTATTCCAAGTCAAACTGCAACGTCGTCGAAGGCACTGAATAATGTAAAGGGTCCATGTATGATCATAGCAGGCGCCGGTATGTGTAACGGAGGAAGAATACTTCATCACTTAGCACACAACATTGGCAATCCAAACACACACGTATTAATCGTGGGTTTTCAGTCGCAAGGTTCGCTAGGAAGGCGTTTAGTAGAAAAAGCGAATAAGATCTCAATCCACGGAGAGGAGAGAGTAGTACGTGCACAGGTACATACACTAAATGGTTTCAGCGCTCATGCGGGACAAACGGACCTTATGAAGTGGTTTTCTTACCTTGCGCCGTCCAAGCCAAGAGTTGTGCTCACGCACGGTGAAGATGTGCCGAGGACAGCATTAGCTGCAAGTTTAAAAAAACAGCATAAGATCAATTGTATTCTCCCCAAAATTGGTGACGTCATCGAATTATAAATTATTCGCTGAGGTTGCTTGGTCTTTCTATAGCTGAGGTTAAGAATTTTTTTGTACAAATGGCATCAGATCACTTCGAAAAATTTAAAGGAGACTGTCTAGCACAGTTTAAACCAGTTCAGGCCGAATTCATGAACCTTTATAACCTTTCCAGCTATGAGAAATGGTATTTTGACCCCGACAATGGGATCTTTCAATTTGAATCAAACGATGGACGAAATCTCTATTTCAAATATTCTTGTGTAGGGTCGTTTTCTGAAAAGTCCAGAACCTGGAAGTGGTCATGGGCAACCGAGCATATGCGCGATGGTGAGAGGGAAGGGCTTGCAAAAGTAAAAATATACGGTGAAGAAAATGAGCTTGAGCCGCTTTCTTCAGGTCTGGTCAATGGTGATGAACATACAGGCTGGGAAATGACTGCAATCGCGGCGAAAATTCTAAATGCGTTGGGTGTTTACAGATTCCAGGAGGATGATCTCACCTTTTACTTGATTTTCACGGGCGAAGTCGACAAAGACGATTACAAATATCAAAATGAAAAGCATGTTACCTGCGCTACGCATGGTGAAGCTCGCGCCGCTTTTGTCTGTCAGCACCTGAACAAAGATAAACCCACGGGTTTTCATGAACCCATTGAATCCGATCCGCTAATTGAGCAGGAAGACGGCTATCAGGGATGGTGTGACGAATGTGAAAAAGTGCGGGTGCAGGAAGGCGAATGGAACGAGGTGTCGGAAGGTTTTGCGAATATCAAAATGATCTGTAGTCATTGTTTCTTTGAGATCAAGAGGAGAAACGGTCATTAACCTCAGGTAAAAACGCATTTCCTTTGCCACAACATTGCCGTTAAGACGGCCTTGGCGTCAACGGAACAGCGATGAAAAATATTTACTTAATCCGAACATGACGTACCACCGTTCGATTACTTTCCTCAAATATGCGATTGGAGACGCACAAGTTGGAGAAATAATGTCACCCCTTCGGGGTTGCATATCGTCTTCTATCCTCGTGCCTATAATAATGACATCCCTTCGGGATTATTAGTATTCGCAGGTCAAACCTGTACTTATCATTTTATTTGCCTACTCCGTCAAGAGAAAATTGAAAAAAATGAAGTAGTTCACAGTGAGGTTGAATACGGCGTGTTGACACAATAGCCGGAGAGACTGCTCTGGATTGCTCTACAACTTCATGCCTAGGGTTCGGTTCCAGCCGCCATTTTTGGAACAATCACAGACGTCCAGGCGGGATTATCAAGGGTAGTCGGAAATTACGCTCAGGTCCCCCTTCACAGGAGAATTTTGCATATTTTTAGTAAATGCTCGGATCCGAGCCATTGTGCCTAAATGAGACCGAGTCCTATGAAGCTCACCAAAAAAGTGTTGGCAGCTGATAAAGTCAAAAAAGAGAATCGCGAATTGCGCGAAGCTGTTAAAAAACGCACGTATGAGCTTGAACAAAAAAATCGCGACCTGGAGATTGAAGCGAGCCTGGAAAAAGTGAGGGCGCGGGCGATGGCGATGCAGTCGTCCTCAGAGTTGGCCGACCTGATCGGCATGATCTATACCGAATTAACGCGGTTGGATATAAACCTTGATCGATGTTTTATCATGCTGTTTGATGAACCTACCGGAGATTCTTTTTGGTGGATGGGTAGTGGTGAAACCCCTTCATTGAAGCGTGGGTATCATGTACCCTTTCATAAACATCGCCCCCACCTTGCTTTTTTAAAAGGATGGAAGAATCAAGAATCAACCTGGAAGTATGTTCTGAAGGGAGACGTAAAAAAGAAGTGGGACGAGTTCATCTTCAGCAAGACGGAATTGGCCGAGTTGCCGAAAGTGGTAATAAAAAACATGAAAGTATGGAAGCTCGCTCACTTGTCGGCCTCTTTTAACAGATACGGCTGTATCACGTCAGGGACATTTGCGCCGCTGGAGACAACATCTCTCAATTTGTTGGTGCGGTTCTCAAAGATGTTCGAACAAACTTATACCCGCTTCCTCGATTTAAAAAAAGCCGAAGCGCAGACCAGAGAAGCCCAAATAGAACTGAGCTTAGAACGGGTAAGGGCTCGGGCTATGGCAATGCAATCATCTACGGAACTCGGCGCTCTGATCGGTATGATCTATACTGAGCTCGCAAGACTGGATGCCAATCTCAACCGATGCTTCATTGTGATGTTTGATGATTCAGGTAACGCTACGTGGTGGATGGGCAGCGCCGAAACTACTGCCCTGAACCGCGGATATTATATACCGGATAACGAACATCCTCCTCATCTGGCTTATCTGAACGGATGGCGAAATCAGGAGTTAACATGGAAATATGTTTTAAAGGGGACAGTAAAAAAACGCTGGGATAATTTCATCTTCAACAAGACCGAGATGGCTCTTGTGCCTCAGTTCATAATAGATAATATGAGGGCCGTTCCAGCCGCTTATCTCGCCGCCTCTTTTAACAAATACGGTTGTGTCATGACGGCAACACTATCGGAGATAACAACGTTGTCTTTCGATTTGTTGATAAAGTTTTCGCGCACGTTCGAACAAACATATAGGCGGTTTCTGGATCTTAAAAAAGCAGAAGCGCAGGCAAGGGAGTCACAAATTCAGTTGGCCTTAGAAAGAGTACGGGCACGAACAATGGCCATGCAGCATAGCGAAGAGTTGCAGGATGCTTCTAATCTTTTATTTAAGCAAGTACAGTCGTTGGATATTCCTGTTTGGAGTTGTGGATTTAACATCTGGGAGAAACGCGAAAAAATTTGTACGGGTTGGATGAGCACAAATGATGTGATACAACCACCCTTCAAGGTACCGCTAACAGAAAGTCCAACTTTCATCCGCTTTCATAAATCGCGCAAGAACAATGAAGATTTCTATGTAGAAAAAGTTGAAGGCAAGGCGTTGGCAGCCCACTATAAATATATGCTTAGTCTACCCGATTTTGCCAGGATCGTAGAAAAACGATTAAGAGCGGGGTTTAAGCTGCCCAAATCTCAGATAAACCATGTCGCCAACTTCGCGCATGGGAATTTGGTATTCATTAGTAGTGAACCTGTGCCCGACGCGTGGGATATTTTCAAGCGTTTCGCTAAAGTCTTCGAGCAGACATATACGCGGTTTCTTGATCTTAAAAAAGCCGAAGCCCAGGCACGCGAAGCGCAGATCGAAGCTGCATTGGAAAAAGTTCGAAGCACATCAATGGGAATGCATCACTCCGATGAACTCAAAAAAGTCGTTGGGGTCTTATTCGATAAACTTTCAGAACTCGGTCTTTCTTTTGATGCAGCGCTCCTTTTCGTTTTTGACAAACCAAGAAGAAATATTCAGATCTGGATTGCCACTAAAAACTTACCGACCCCGATCAACATCATTTTGCCGTACGACGAGGAAATCGCAAAAAATCCCATCATTGAGGATTTGCGTCGAGGGGAGGATATTATTAATAAACCTTATTCTGGACAGGCAAAGGATGATTACTTCCGTTATACCGTCAGGCATAATGAATCCAAAATCCCTGAGATTGACAGGAAGCTTTTTTTTGAACTAAGTGCGTGGACGGTTTCTTTCGCTGCTGAAAAAAATTCGATTATCGCCGTTGACAGCTGGTACGGACAAACGATGACCATTGAAAACTTTCAGATCTTAAAACGATTTGCAAGAGTGTTCGAGCAAGCTTATGTCCGCTTTCTTGATCTTCAAAATGCCGAGGCGCAGGCACGAGAATCACAAATACAGCTTGCGCTGGAACGACTAAGGGCCCGTACTATGGCGATGCATCATAGCTCGGAACTATCCGAAGCAGCGACACTAGTTTTTGAACAATTATCGCAGTTAGGGGTAGCGTTATGGGGATGCGGCTTTAACATTTGCCACGAAGAGAATGTCGAAAGATGGATGAGCCTGCCGAATGGAAAGATGTTGGATCCGTTAGTTATTCCGTATGCATCCGATCCGTATGAAAAAGATTTTCACGACATCTGGAAAAGAGGGGATGAAATGTACACACGGGCTTATGAGGGCGAAGAATTGTTTCAGGGTTTTGAAAGTCTCAAGTCGCGTCCAAGTACGGAGATCATCTATCAACGCCTACAGGAAATCAACATCCCGTTGCCAAACTGGATGATGCATCACATTGTGCCATATAAGCATGGCTATCTGTGGATAATGGTTACGAAACCATTTGAGGAGACCCAGATCTTCGTGCGCTTCGCTAAAGTTTTCGAACAAACATACACTCGCTTCCTGGATCTGAAGAACGCAGAAGCCCTGGCAAGAGAATCACAGATACAACTTGCCCTTGAGAGAGTCCGCGCAAGAACAATGGCCATGCAAAAAAGCGACGAATTGAAAGAGGTAGCAATGCTATTGTTCAGGCAGGTAGCTGACTTGGGAATCACATGCTGGACGACAGGCTTTAATGTCTGGAGTGAGGACGGCAATTCCTATTTGGACTACGTTACGAATCCTCTTGGCGGAATCATGGAACCATACACGGTTGATACAACCAGGTTTTCGGTGTTCAGAGATGTGAGTGCTGCAAGAAAGAAAGGAGAAACCTTCTTCTTTAGTCTTGAAACAGGTGAAAGGCAGAACGATACATATAAGTATCTTCAGGAATTTGGGGATAAAAATCAGTTTCAAAAACTTCTTGATAGCGGATTCCAGTTTCCTACCCAGCAGGTTAACCATTTTGTGTTTGGGGAAAAGGTAAGCTTGTTGTTCATCACGTACGATCACGTACCGGAGGCACATGATATCTTCAAACGTTTTGGAAAGGTCTTTGAACAAACATATACCCGGTTTCTTGACTTAATGAAGGCCGAAGCTCAGGCGCGTGAGGCATTGATAGAGGCAGCGTTGGAAAAGATTCGAAGCCGCTCCCTGGGAATGCAACAATCAGACGAACTCAAAGATGTGGTTGCGATCGTGTTTGACAAATTGAAAGACCTTGGACTTGTATTTGATGGCTTGGGTATTCAATTATTCACTGAAGGTTCGAAGAGTTCTGTAATATGGGTAGCTGCGCCCCTTCAAATATCGGCACCAGTGCTTATACAACTTCCTTTTTACGAGCATGAGTTCAGCGATAGTGCGTACATCACAGATATTTGGTCTGCAAAAAAGGCGGGAGTTGATCTCTTCAATAAGACTTATTCCTCTGATGAAAAGAACAGGTTCTTCGGATACGTCGCGCGGTATAATGAATTACCGTTGAGCGTTAGGGAATTCCATCGTCGCGCACCTAGTTACACGGCTACAGTAGCAATGGAAAAGAACTCGGCGCTGGTGGTGGATAACTGGTCAGGGAAAACTGTCTCCACGGAGGAATTCAATGTCATTAAGCGAGTGGCCAGAGTTTTCGAGCAGGCGTATACACGTTTTCTCGATCTCCAGAAAGCAGAAGCACAAGCGCGGGAAGCAAAGGTCGAAACCGCACTGGAAAAAATCAGGAGCAGGTCATTGGCAATGCACCACTCTGACGAACTAAAATCCGTCATGGTCATTATGTACCGGAATCTGGCTGAACTTAAGGTACTGCGAGGAACTGTAGCAACCGTAGCCATTCAATTGTTCAACCACAAGACAAAGGAGTCTACCTTTTGGCCTATCAACGACCCAAACGAAGAACCACGAATGGTCGTCCTTCCTTTTGATGAAGCAATGATGGCCGCTGACACCTGCCATCGAGACCTGTGGCAAGCGGTGGAAAATGGAATGATCATTTTCAACAAGATCTATTCGAAAGACCAAAAGGATTTATGGTTCAAATATGTTTTTGCTAACAACGATGAAACCAAAATTTCTATAAAGGATAGGGAATTAATACAACGGTCAGACATTCATACGGTATGTTTTGTGCCTGAAAAAAAATCGGGGCTGTTCGTAGATACGTGGGATGGATCTTGTTACACTGAAGAAGACGTCGATGTGTTGAAAAGAGCAGCCCGGGTGTTCGAACAAGCTTACACTCGTTTTCTCGATTTGAAGAACGCCGAAGCTCAGACACGCGAAGCACAGATCGAAGCTGCGCTTGAAAAAGTACGAGCTCGTACGATGGGCATGCAACGAAGCGATGAGCTGTCCGACGCTGCTATTCTGATGTTCCAACAGGTTAGGTCGTTTGGATTCGAAGTGTGGGGTTGTGGATTTAACATCTGGGAAAAGGATGAAAAGGAATGCATCGGATGGATGAGCAGTCCCGAAGGCCGCATAGTGCCACCTGTGAAGATACCTTTGACAGAACACCCTCTTTTTATCAGGTTCTATGAAACCCGCCAAAAGGGAATAGAATTTTACACCTATGAACGTGGGGGCAAAGAGCTCGAGGAATTTTATCAGTACCTCATGCAAATGCCTGGTCTAGAATCATTAAAGGAGTTTGTGGCCTCTGGTGGACACCACCCGACTTTTCAGGTGGATCACGTCGTCAATTTTTCCCATGGCAATTTAATATTCATTACCTACGAGGCTTATCCAGAAGCCCATGATCTTTTTAAAAGATTCGGTAAAGTATTCGAACAAACTTACACGCGCTTTCTCGATCTCAAAAAAGCGGAAGCGCAAGCCCGCGAATCGCACATAGAGGCGGCGTTGGAAAGAGTACGAAGCCGGACCATGGCGATGCATAAAAGCGAGGAACT
>DATHIE010000319.1:0-11180 GCA_035316905.1 Chryseolinea sp.
CAATTTCAATCGAATATGACACATCTGTGTGCTCGTAATTACTCTTTTCCACGCTACTCTTCAATACGATTTTCTTTCACCATCGCAATGTCAACAGATAATATAAGACATTAAGACCCCGACTCGTCGGGGCAAGCCTTAAGGTGACTATAGCGGTGGGGATCACCTCTTCCCATTCCGAACAGAGCAGTTAAGCCCACCAGCGCTGATGGTACTAGGATAAAACCCGGGAGAGTAAGTCGTTGCCTTCTTTTATTACAAAGCCATGCCCTCATAAGCATGGCTTTTTTGTTTTGTGGCCACGAGAGGTGGGTATATGGTATATGGGAATGAAGATACTTGAGTGTTGAGTGTTGTTTTTGTTGAGTGTTTTTGAACCCGACTGCCTCCGATAACACTAAACATTCAACACTCAATATGTCAACACTCAAGGGATTTTGCGCGGCGTCTCCAAAGACCGGACTTGGTGATTGTCCTTTAGAACCCTATCTTCACCTTTTTATTGGCATTTTTTACGGTGAAAAGATTACCACTTTTTATTACTGTCGCCATTGTTTTTGTTCTTGCCGCAGGATACTTCGTCTACGATAAGTACATCAAGAAATCCGCGATCAGCGCATGGGATGTTGTCCCCTCAGAAACAATCTTCGTCTATGAAGGAAGCGCATGCGAAAGCTGCCTTAATGATCTTAAAAAATCTTCCATCATAACCCTGGTCAAAAAAGCTGTCTTCCCCTCTGATAAGGACTCATTAAAAGGCTTTACCGATCTCATCTTATCTAACTTCACACAGGGATCATTAATATCCCTGCATATCACTAAAAAGGACGACTTTGATTTCGTCTTTTACATTCCAAATTCTCCGCGCCTCGAAATACAATTTGTGGAGCTCATCAGTCGGCTGAGAAAAGGTGGTGAGAAAATCCTCATGACTGATCGCGAATACAATGGAGTGAAAATTTTTGAGGCCGCGTTGAAAGGGAGGACCTTCTCCTGGATAAAAATCGATAATGTATGGGTAAGTAGTTTTACACCTGTACTGATCGAAGATGTGATCCGCACGCAGATGTCTGAGGGCCGAAGTTTCAGAAATCAGTTGGGCGGTGTATATCAACTTCCGACTATAAAGAACGACGGCGGAAACATTTATCTCAATCTTAAAAAGGTTGCGGAGTGGCTGTCTCTGTTTACTTCCGACGAACCCGCAAAATTTCTTCACCAGTTTGGGCAATCGGCATTGCTGGATGTCAAAGTGAGTGGGGATAACAATTTTGTCTTGAATGGATTTTGCCTCGACAGCGCAAGTAATCCTAACTACATCCTTTCGTCATTCAGCGGTCAACAACCAGTTAGCTTCAACCTAAAGCATTACGTCTCAAACAGAACTCTCATGTTTGCCTCGTATGGCATTAGCGATGGACTAAGCTTCAGCCGCGACCTTCAGTTGTTTAATCAGAAAAACAAACAACTTCAGGATACGCTTCGGAAAATCTCTTCAACACTGGGTGTGGACGTTGCAAAACTTACGCAAAAGATCTCCGGAGAGCTTGGGGTTTGCTGGATGGAATCAAAAGGACCGTCGTTGTCAAAAATACTCATCTTAAATTCAAAATCGAGCACTGACGACTGGATCAATACATTCAATACGTTATCACAAAAACTAAGCATCGATACTGTTTTTTATGAAAAGTACTCGGAATATGAAATACGTGAGCTCCCACTCTATCGCTTTCCTGAAAAAATACTCTCTCCGTTAGTTTCGGGGTTCAATACAAGTTATTATACGAGTCTGGGAGACGCAATCTTTATAGGTGAGAACCTTGAAGAGTTAAAAAGGTTTCTTGAAGATATCGATAAAGAAGATACCTGGGGGAAATCCGTCGCGCAAAATCAATTTCTCGAATCCACGCTACTTGAGTCAAACGTCAGTGTGTACATTAATACTCCAAGGATATGGAATACACTCGAAAACAATCTTCATCCGAAATGGAGAAAGTTTGTGCAGGAGAATCGCTCTTTGGTAAGATCTCTGGGAATGGGAGCCATTCAGTTCAGCCATTTGAACGACAGCTATTATACAAATATTTCATGGGCTTACAGACAAGGCAGTCAACCTGTGCAACCGGAACGGATAGTCTCTGATAAAATTCTCACAAACTTTAATGAAACACTGGCAAAGATATTTGTTGTCAGGAGTCATGTTAACAGGGCCGACGAGCTTCTGGTGCAGGATTCTTCGCAAAATGTCAGACTTATTGCATCCGATGGAAAAGTCTTGTGGAAGCTGCCCCTTGATGGATTTATCACCGGTAATGTAGAACAAGTCGATTATTTTAATAACGGTAAGCTTCAGTATTTTTTTGCAACGCCAGGGGCATTGCATATTGTCGATCGGTTGGGAAATTATGTTGCACCATATCCCGTGAAGATAAAAGAGCGGGATATTGAATTTGTCAGTATAGTTGATTACGACCATAGCAAAAAGTATCGTTTTTTGGTAGCTGGAAAATCGGGCCGGCTGTGGATGTACGATAAATCGGGAGCCAACCTGGAAGGATGGCAACCCAAAGATATCGGCGAGAGTTTGTTCGCGCCCGCAAGGCATTATCGGATCCGGGGAAAGGATTACGTGATAGCAATTCGCGAAGATGGAAATGTTTCCATGATGAGTCGCAGGGGTGAAATGCTAAAAGGGTTTCCTCTCAATCTTAATGCAAGGCCGTCGGGCGAATACTATCTTGAAGCGGGGAACAGCCTTCAGACTACATACTTCGTGCTCGTCTCACGTGATGGCTTCCGGATAAAGTTTACAACGGATGGAAAGATTCACAGCAGAGAGACACTATTGAAAAATACGGTTGATGCACGATTCAGTCTGGTAAATGAAAAAGATGCAAAGTCTTATTTAGTATTACGCCAGGAACCTAAACAGCTGACATTGTTCGATGATAATCTCAAGCAAGTTATTGTTAGTGATTTTTTAGGAAACAACAGCGCCAATGTACAATATCTGGACTTCGGCGCAGGTAAGATCTACGTAGCGATCACCGATAACGTCCAGGACCTTTCGTTTGTGTATGACAGTCAGGGAAATCTGCTTACCCAAATTCCCGTCGACAGCTATGCTATTGCCGTCAGACCTCTTGATTTTGAGAAATTGAGACTGTTTTCAATACTGGAAAAGACCCTTACGATCGAGCCTTTATAAGAGGGTTACTTTTATTTCGCGATAGTATTAACCCCATAATTCAAAGGCAATACATATGCGAAAGTTAAGGTTATTGTTGATAGTTGGTCTTTTTATTACACAGTTCGATGTAAGTTTTGCTCAGGTATCAGTTCACGTCGGTGCAACAACCGCGTACAATGCAACCTTCGTTCTTGACAAAGGCTTATCTGAGGATCCGCGATACAGTTCGACGATTACATATAACTGGGCACCCATCGGTTTTAACGTCGGGGTTGATTTTAGCAAAACATTTGGTCTTTCGCTTGAATCAATTTTATCACACCAGGGACAGATCTATGAGATCATCGATGTTGCTGAAAAGGTTGTTGGACAACGAACGATCGATCTTAGTTACGTTAATCTTCCTCTATTAATGCGCTTTATGAGCGGTGGAAATGGAGGCACACGTGCTAATTTCAATTTGGGTCCTCAGTTGTCATTCTTGACGGATGCTTCAGAGGTAATGCAATACAAAGCATCCACACTAACATTACCTCCTGGTGCAGCCCTTCCTCCTGGCGCAACCAACGTAACCGAACATCCGGATGGCTCTGTTACTGCTGATGTGCCTGCTCAAAGTCCGAAAGAGGTCATGAGCAAAGAGATGAATAGCTTCAAGAACACGGAGTTTCAAATAGCAGGTGCATTTGGATTGGATATTGATCTTGCAAAGCATTTGTATCTAAGTACACAGATCAGAGCGACCTATAGCCTTACCGATATGCGCAACGGTGATGTGATTGAAACCATTAAGGATGGTAAAACACCAGACATTTTTGGCCAGCGTGCAAACTTGGCGGTGGGAGTTCAGTTGGGTGTCCATTATGTATTTGGATCAACCCGCTCATTCAAATATAAAGGAGCAAAGTAAGCTTATTCCAATGAATCGAGGAATTCCTCGATTGCGGAATAGACTCTGTTTAGCTCTGCCTCCTGAATAACGTAAGGAGGAAGTATATAAATCACGTTTCCTAACGGTCTAAGAAGTATATCCCTTTCAAGAAAGAAGGGATATATTTTTTTACGGAGGTCGTTGGAGTAGGAAGTTTCATCGTCTGATCTTAATTCGATCGCAAGGATGGTTCCCAAACATCTTACTTCTTTCACTTTTCCGTGCGCTTGAACGCGTGAGCGAAATGCCTCGTGAAGTTTATTGATCGTTGCTATTTGCAAGCGGCATTCCTTTTTCATCAGGAGCTCAAAGCTCGCGTTGGCAGCTGCACATGCGAGTGGATTTGCTGTATAAGAATGGCCATGAAAGAAAGTTTTTGCAAAGTCGGCGGACTCAAAAGCGGCGACGACTTTTTTGGAACATGCCGTGACACCAAGTGCCATCGTGCCTCCCGTTATGCCCTTTGATACTGCGATGATATCAGGTGTTTGCGAGAGATATTCACAAGCAAACGTTTTCCCTGTTCTGCAAAATCCAGTGAACACTTCGTCCGCTATACAAATCACATTACGCTGCTTTGCTTCCCTGATGAGCGAATCCAGGACAAGTGGCGAGTACATTCGCATCCCCGCTGCACCTTGAACCAAAGGCTCGAAGATAAAGGCGGCGATTTCTTCAGTTTCCAGGAGCTCTTTGAATTCTCGCAACACATTTGATTCAGCTCCATCCAAAGGAAAGTCAATATACGACACGTCAAACAGATGAGACCGAAACGGATCTGTGAACATTCCACGTTCCCCAACAGCCATAGCGCCGAAAGTATCACCATGATAAGCACCGCGAATGGCTATCATTTTTTTCCTGCTAGTCCCATGGTTATACCAGAACTGCAAAGCCATTTTTAAGGCTACTTCAACAGCCGTGCTGCCATCATCCGAGAAAAAGATTTTAGACATGTCGCCTGGCAAAATGGTTTGAAGATTCTGTGCCAGACGTATAGCTGGTTCGTGGGTGAAACCTGCAAAGATCACGTGATCCAGTTTCTTCGCTTGCTCGTGGATAGCATTGGCGATATGCTCGTTGGAATGGCCATGGATATTGACCCACCACGATGAAATGGCGTCGATAATTTTTCTACCGTCGTTGGTTTCAAGATAGACTCCTTTTGCGGATCGGATTAACAGCGGCGGGGGCGAGTCCGCTAACGGAGTGAATGGATGCCAGATCAGGTCATTGTCTAGTTGCTCGAGATTCATAACCAAGCGGATTTTAATAAGGTTGAATATTTCTTAACCACTTGCTTGTCAATTTTCTCCTCCTGGTCGATCCTGAGCAAACATGGTAAACTCGTGTGGTGAAGGATTATCCTTTCGCTTTCGGGATTTGATCTTCCATTGAATACAATACCCTTCACGTTGAGTCTACGCGAAGAAAGTTCGCGCCAGGTTAATAATGTGTGATTAATGCTCCCTAGATACAGGTCGGCAACCAAAACAACTTCAGCTTTAAAATGCCCTGCAAGATCGATAACAAAATCGGTTTCATTTAATGGAACCAGGCATCCCCCTGCTCCTTCGATAATCAAGTCACGTTCAGAGGTTGGTCGGATAAAATCGGATAGGTTAATACTTATTCCATCAAGCTTGGCCGCGGCGTGTGGTGAGGCAGGTGTATTAAGAAAAAAAGCCTCCTTATGAATATTTATTTTAGGGTTAGATACCAGCATGCTCACGGTGTCGCTATCTCTTGGCGCACCGGCCTGGACCGGTTTCCAATAATCAGCATCAAGCGCTTCGCAGAAAATTGCTGACACCAGTGTTTTCCCGCTATCCGTGTCAATACCTGTTATGAAATAGTCCATGGTAGTCTTCAAACTTTGAAATCACTCCGAGCTAACTGCTTAAGTTCTTTTGCAAGGTCCTTGACCTGTGCAGTTGTATTAAAGGTATGTAGACATATCCGTAACCTTTCCGATCCTTCAGGCACAGTAGGCGACAATATTGGCCGTACATCAAATCCCAAATCCTGAAGGTTTTTTGCCGCGGCGATTGTATTCCCATTTCCAGGTATTATTATGGTTTGGATCGAACTCACAC
Source organism: Chryseolinea sp. (assembly GCA_035316905.1). GTDB lineage: Bacteria > Bacteroidota > Bacteroidia > Cytophagales > Cyclobacteriaceae > Chryseolinea. The sequence continues at coordinate 6,218 of DATHIE010000319.1, forward strand.
TTTGGGTGCGGTTTGTCAGAGGGGAAACTTCATTCAAAAAAGTATGAGTCAGGTCAACCAAAGATCGTTGAAGTGAAATGTTTTGCCGAAGGTAATTAAAGGCACAATCTATCGCCGTGACGCTATGGGGTGGCAATGCAGTTGTATAGACGAAAGGCCGGGCAAAATTAATCAGGTATTGTCGCAATATCTTTGAACCTGCTACACATGCGCCGTGAACGCCCATTGCTTTTCCAAAGGTGTAAATTCTTACCCCGATTCGCTCGTGCAAGCGGGCAGATACAGACAATCCATTTCCATTTTGGCCCATGACGCCAGTACTATGGGCTTCATCAAGTATAATGGTTGCATTGTACTTTTCAGTCAAAGGCACAAGTTCCTTAAGTGGGCAGCAGTCGCCATCCATTGAGTAAATGGACTCAACGACAATGAATAGCTTTCCGGAGGCTTTTCGCATTTTGTTTTCGAGGTCATTTAAGTCATTGTGCTTGAAGCTTAACCTCTTCGCAAGGCTTAGTCTGGCACCATCCTTAATGCAGCTATGAGCAAGTTCATCATATATGATCGTGTCGTCTCTCCTCGGTATGCTTGACAGAACAGCGAGATTAGCAGTGTATCCGGAGTTGAAAAGTAGCGCCGATTCGGCCTGAAAAATATCAGCCAACCTTGATTCAACATTTTCTGCCAGCTCCGAATTGCCCGATAGCAGCCTGGAGCCACCAGACCCATTTTTGCGAACGCCTTGGCTTTTTACACTGTGGTCGATTAGTTGAAACAATTCCGTCGAGGCTGCAAGTCCGAGGTAGTCATTAGAGGTAAAATCTATCAACCCGTTAACAGTAGTTAATTGCCTCAGCAGTTGTTTTGATTCTCGTTCACGGAGTTTCTTCTCCAGCAAGGAGTCGAGCATAAAGGGATGAATTAGTCCCTAAAATTATGCTATTACCAACACTGTATGAACAAAACGTCTTGTAATTGAAGGCTAAAGTTTCTCTTTTGATGGTTGAGATGGTTATGTAGCCACTAAGATCAATATAAATAGGCACCGTGTATCCCTAATCATTACACATATAAGTCCTCACATTCGTACTGAAGATCACGCGTTTTCCTTCACCTCTTCAACGACAACTTGGTCATTCAAAGGATCTGCGGTCTCACCTGCGGCTGAGAAGAGTAAGGCGACAACGAAAGTAATTAAGAGACCGACAATAATTTGCCGCAGTAATACTTGTTTTGGCATGCTGTGACGAATTGATGTTCTTTGGTTCATAGATATTGGCTTGACGATTGGTTAGATTGATGCTGAGAAGGTTGGATTGGACTTTGTTTCGTTGATTACAACTGCCACAAGCCTGCGCTTATAACCCCCCCGGTCCCGAAGCTGCAGAGAAATACTTTTTTTCCAGGCAGTTCTTTCTTGATCGTATCCATGGCAATGGCAAATGAAGCAGCGCCACAGTTGCCGATGCTGTCCGCGAGGTTGACAAACTGATTTACCTTTCCTTCGAAAATTCCTTGCAGAGATCTCAGGATATCGGGGTTTACCTGGTGAAATACCATAACGTCCGGCGTGGTCTTACACTCAGACTCAAACTCAGTATAGAACTCCTCCGCGTGACGCAACAGTTTAAGTGCAAGTATGGGATTCATAGAAAGGCCCAGATTTTCCAACGGATGTTGAATAACTTCCTTTTGTCTGTTGAGGATCTCATGGCGAGCGCGATGTCCGAGCTTCACGGTGACGAGCTCGGAGAGATTTTCATATTGTTTGGTTTTGTGATGGATTAACTTTCTTGATCCTTCTTCAAATTCGATGGTACATGCAAATGCACCATTTCCAAAAAACGGTCTCAATTTGCTATTTTCTGAAACTGATTGCCTTGCGGCGTCAGCAAGCACAACGGCCACATTACTTTGCGAAAGTTCGGCCAACTGACTGGCAAGTACCATGGCTGAAACTCCACCGGCACAACCCTGCACGAGATCCAGCACGTGACAATTCGCGAACCGTGGATAGTAGAATTGATTTAAGGTTTGTCCCAGTGTTGGAGCAAGAGTGTCAGGGCATGTTGTTGCTACTACCACATGGCTAAACGTTTTTGGTGCGCCATTTTGAAGAATAGGAGATAGCGCTGTCGTTGCAAGGTTGATGACCGTATCTGAATAGGTGTTTAGCCGATTAAAGACGCTGTTCATGTGTGATATGCGGATGCCCATAGGTTAACTTTGTTTCTGATTAAATTCGTAGTTGTGAGGTTGATATGTTTTTTGCTGGCCGATAAATTCCAGAAAGGCGGCGACGCTGGAATCAAATCCAGGTAGGTTCAGCTCGGAGTAAATCCTTTTTACTACAGCTAAAGGATCAGCCAGCAGATCTTCATAGCGAACTTCAACGAGGTTTTGGGATTCAGGAAAGTTGCGTTGCTGTTCATATTCCTTTGTAACCGATTCATGCAAGTATGCAGCTTCCTCGTCCATGTCAATGTGGTTGAACGATTCCAAACTATTTGCTTGTATGAGGGAATTTAACAACCGCACGGTGGACGATCGTACTTCGGCAGGATCCCGGTGGAGGTATATGAACTTTGCTTTTGGAAACATGCTTACCAGGTGCTTGATACGTGTTGTGTTGGTGGGATTCTTAAGAAGTAGGCGCTTATTTCCATTCCGTATACTTAGTTTTCTTACGAACCTGAAGTAGACCTCTTTCCATTCATTTATTGTTGAGACATCGTCGGTGCTAAGCAGCGTATAGTTTGTAAAGAAGTTTCTTACCATCGAGGGAAACACAAACGCATGGTAACTGGAATATTTGCTAAGGAGCATTATAGCGAATTCTTCTTCCTGCGGTGAGTCAGCGCTAAGTTTTACATTGTCTACAGGTCGAGTGGGCGGGAGACGCCACGCGATGATCTGTCGGGATAACCAACGACCGACGAATAGGGCACCCGGTATAAAGGCATCGGTGTTTGAACAGTATCCGAACTGCTTGTCCCTGGCCATCAGGTAATGAAGATAAGTTGTTCCGCTCCTCCAATGTCCAATGATGAAAACGGGTTCGGGATGCATCGGAGGATGCGGAACTATTCTAACATACAACGATTCAAGGAAATAAAACGGCGTCAGTAAGGCACTACACATTATAAGCGCAATCGCTCTTGGCGAGAATTTCCTTTCGACGTCATTACGAATGAGAAGTCCGATCAGATTGGTGATCGAAGCGCCGGTGAGAAATTGTGGGAGGCTTTTCATTTTAATTATCATTCACGAGTTTGACGCGAGGTTTCATTGCAAATTTGTAGTGGCCGCAATCAGCGATATTGGAATACTTCATCGTAGATGCTAGTTAGATCGTTGCTTTCTGTTGAACTTATAGTGAAGGTTCATCGAGCCGACAAAGCCGTCATTACCACCGTAGTCAGCACTATATATATTTTTCGCCATGAAAGACTCTGCCACGCCTATATATGGTTCCAGTATAAAATTTCTTCCAATGGGAATCGATGATGAAAAAAATATGCCCGTGGCCGTTGAAGTTCCGACTCTGATTACGCCGCTGTTAGCTCTATTTCTGTTGAAGCCGAATCCAAGACTGGTTTGAAACACGGTGGCTGGAAAGCTGCTCGGAAAATTCTTTGCATAGTTTAACTCCCCAAAAACATATTTCAAGTGCCCGATTCGCATGTACAACTGGGGGTACGCACTGTACCTTTTGATTCCTGTTGTCTCTGGGTTGTCAGGAATGAAAGTCATATCTCCCAAATGAACGCCGCCGCCAAATGCAAAGAGGCGATAGTCAACTTGCAAAAATGGATTGAACCCATAGGAGTTTAAAGCTGGCCGGTCGGACGTAAAGCCTCCCGTTACCTGTTCATCTACTTTCCCCCCATACGCGTTAAGCCCGAATGTAAAGCTACTATTGTCTTTGTTTTGTATCGTCCTTGAAAACCCTATTGCGCCGAGTTGATATTTGTAATCGTACTTCCGGCCTGGAATAGAAGTACTGTTGCCATCACAATCTGTCGCTACTACGGGATCGACCGAGAAAGTCTGGGACCCAAGCAAAGCACCGATGCTAAGGGTGTTATAAGAAACCCTTGTGCTGTCCGTCATTTTAAGTTCAGGGTACGTTTGGCTCATCAGGACGAGCGAAAGAAATATCAGGCAAAGTGAAGCCAAGCGAAACTTTGGAGCAGTTACGTTTTTGAATAATTCTACCGCCAGGTATGCTCCCGTTGAAAAGAGTACCATGTAAACCACGAGAATTTCGTTAGGGCGCAGCCATTTCGATGCGAAGAAGAAAATAGAACTCAAGCCGAGGAGATAGAGCACATAACGAAACGTTATCCGGGGAATTTGTTTTTCTGCGACACAGGTTGGAGTCTGTTCTTTTTTGGCAATTATGATCACTGATCCGATAATGAGTGCGATCATTACCCACTGAATAGTATTGAGGCGACCCCAGGAGAAAACCTCTCCGGCATGAGCGCTGTCCGCTCGAAAGAATTCAGTGATGAAGCGAACGCCATAGTAGGAAAGTCCGGAAAAATAAAAGAGACTGCCTGGAGATTTGAATTTGCTCTTGAGTTTCCAAAGTATCACAACGGCTAGAAGGCAGCCGATCGATTCATAGAGTTGGACCGGATGAACAGGAAGTGAGTGACCAGCCGCCGGCGGAAGTATACCTTCTGTGAAATGTTGGTTGAATACGGAAGTGCCATAGGCATATTGTATGCCCCACCCTGACGTGACCGTTCCATAGCAACATCCGCTGAGGAAGCAGCCGATTCGCTGCAGAAACATCCCGGTTGGCAGAACAAATGCGTAAGCATCAAGAACCGAATCACCCAAGTGAACCAATCGTTTGGCGGCGAAAATGGCAGGAACAGAAAAAAGTAAACCGCCGAGCATGACCATTCCTGTTGGATGATTCAGGGGTTGATTTGCAAGAATAGTTTTCCAG
>DATHIE010000320.1:0-4225 GCA_035316905.1 Chryseolinea sp.
ATCTCTTCTGTCTGTTGTTGTGATTTTTCCAGAAGTATCTTCGTTTTGTGACTACTTTGAATGGCCATCATTGACGCGGCAAGCGATTTACAAGCAGTGGTTAGGAAATCAAGCGCATGTTGATCGAATACGTTAAACGAAGCAATCTCCAAAATTGCCACCACCTCTTCATTATGCTTCAGTGGTTGCACAGTAATACACCTCGGATTTGCCTCGCCTAGCCCACTGGTAATGTGGATATAATCGGGGGGAACGTCACGGATGAACACAGGCTCGCCTTCAAGAAAAACCTGACCGATAATTCCCTCACCAATATTAATTCGTTTCGTAACGTATTTCTTTCGATCAAATGCATAACACGTACTAAGTTCCAGATGCTTATCTTCTTCGTCCTGGTCATTTAGAACAAACAATCCACCTTGGTGTGCCTTCAAATATTTGACGATAAAGAAGACTGATTTGCCAGTAAGGGATTCGAAATCACTCTGGTGATCACGGATGATTTCCGTGAGTTTATTAAGCCCATCGCTTGCCCACTGGTGTCGTAGTCCTTGCTCGCGTTGTTTTTTCATCTCTTCGCGCATCGCAATCAGCTCACCGGATATTGTATGTTGGTTTGACTTCACGTTGGCAGCACTGAAACCATCCCATTTTACATCAAAATTACCTTCACCGATACCTTTGATGAACGTGGCTGTTTTATTCAGGTTGGTGATAATCTTACCGATGACTTCCGCTTCATTCTGCACATTGGTATTTTGGTTGGAATCAAAAATTAAAGTCCTGTTTTGCAGATCAAGGTCTTCAAACAATTTGGTCCTTCTTTTCTCACTTCGTGTGAGGCTGCTAATGGTATAAATCAACGTAGGAATTCCCACAAGGAACAGCACGCCCTGAAAAAACAAACTCATGTTTAACAGTTTAGTGTAGGTTTGCTGTGCCTCAGTTTTCTTTGCATTGATAACCGGATCTACTACACCTGACATATCCATATAGGTCTGCCACACCGCTGTACCGTGATCTTCCTTAAGGATTTGCAATGCAGCGTCCGTTGTACCCGCTTTCGCCAGCGAAACCAATTCGTCCATAAGTTTAAAGTAGCTATTAAGCATGGCATCCATCTTGGAAAGATTGGAAGCATCCATTCCAATTTCGGGAAGTTTTTGCTTGAGGTACTGCATCGTAGGCGCGTTCTGGCCTTTGACCTTTTTATAGGTATCTATAAATGCCTCATTGCCGACTAACAGATATCCCCGCAAACTCATGTCGACATTATTGAGATTCGAAATTATAGTTGCTTTCCTGGCCGCAATTTCATCAAGTGTGGCTTGTACCTCTATATTTCTGGTAAGGGCCTGTTTGTATTGGTAGGTTAAGAATGTATCAACCAGTATGAGTGCAATTACCAGGTATAGTGCGACCTTAACACCGTGCCTTCTGTAAACTCTTCTAAAAACTTCATTCATAATCGGAGATTCAATGGGTATAATCAAAGATAGTGAATTCAAAAAGCAGTTCCAGCTATCTAGCAACCTGGGTGCCGCAACAAATTAATTCTGCATCAATCTTGATCGTGACCTTCCATCCATTGGATTATTAATGCAGGTCACAAAGGCCACGAAGAACCACGAAGTTCACAACGTATTTCTCTTTGTGATCATTGTGCAAACTTAGTGTCCGTCGTGACCCCGCATTTTGTTTCGCGGTGTTACTCCAAAATGCATGTTGCAAGATTTCCTTGTTTGAAGGCTAGGTGCCAAACTTACCTAGGCAGCTAACTTGTCGAAGAACCCTAACTCATCAAACTGATCCTGAACGTACTTCCCTTCCCTAAAACACTTTCTACCGTGAGCGCGCTTCCCATTTTCAACAAGTATTCACGGCTGACCATCAGCCCGAGACCGGTACCTTTCTCGTTTCGCGTGCCGAGTTCACTGGTTAATTCCTCTCTCTGAAGCAATCTGATCACTGTTGATTCCGACATCCCGGTTCCATTATCGGAAATGGAAAGCGATATATGACCGTCGATCTTATGTGCTGAAACGCTGATCGTCCCATTTTCAAATGAATACTTGATCGCATTGGAAATAAGATTTCTTAGTACAAGACTTAAGATGTGTTTGTCAGCGGTCACCGACAATTCATTATGAATTTCATTTACCAGTTGAATTTTCTTTTCAGCAGCTGTGGTTCGATAAAGTAACAGGTGTTCGTTCACTAAGGTGCCAAGCAAAAGCGGCTCGACGGATATGGAGATCCCGGTCATTTGACTGCGCACCCACAATAATACGTTTTCAATAAGGAGATTAGTTATCCCCATTTGACTTTCAATTTGTTTCATGACAGGACCTAACTCTTCTTCCTTTATAACCCCTTGATTAAATAAACTTATTATCGCCCGCAATGTGCTGAATGGGGTTTTGATATCATGAGAAATAATAGAGAGAAGTCTATCCTTTATTTTATTGGCTTGTGATAGTTCCAGAGTTCGTTCATCCACCAGCTTTTCCAGACTCTGATATGCCTTAGCATAGTGATTTCCCAAAACATAAACCTGAAACAGTAAAAAGGTCAGTACGCCAAACTCAACCAGGTACGTGAACGGCAACCGGACAGTTAGAAAGCTTGTGTTTTTTATGATTTCTAATAATATAAACGGAAACGCCGCCAGCACTCCGGTCAGCAATATTCTTGCATCCTGGATTTTTTGTTTCAATCCTTTGGAGATAACCCAAAAGGCGTACGCAAAACCACCGAGTAATCCAAGGTGAGCTACATCAAGGAGCCGTCCGTAAATATATTGCGGCGTTACGATCACAACGGCGCATAAAACAAAGGCAAGCGCGATAAATATTCGATCAATTGTTTTCTTGGAGACAGTCGGAAAGACGCTGCTTACATACAGCGGAAAAAGTGCGACAATTGCATACACCGAAAAGAATTCAATTTTTTTCCATATAGCCCATTCCGATGATGGGAATAATTGCGGCAGCAAGACAGAACCAGATTCAATAACCAATGTGCGCAATGCAACGGCAAGGCAAATCATTGCCAAAAATAGAAAGGAATACCCACGACGGTACAGTAAAAACATCATCGTGAGATAAACAAACATTGCAAAGAGACTTCCTGCAAAGATTGTATCAAGTCCACTTTTGATGTTTAAATCGCGCTGAATTTCTGACGTTCTACCAAGCCATACTCCGCTGACCAGTCCTCCGCTCAAATAATCGTAGTTAGCAACCTGAACAACCAACTCAACTTCCCTTTGCGGAGGAACCGATAAAAGCAACCCCGAAAGCCGTGAATGATAATTCTCACGATTGCCGACCATTCCGATGCTATCCTTCAAGACGCCATTAACCCACACCTTGGCTGCACAACGCACAGGCGGAAAATAGAAAGACAAGTCAGTCTTGTCACCTTCAGGCAGTCTGATCTTTACACAATATGTGCCTGTGCCAAGATTGGAATACTTTCCACCATAACTCCACGAAGAAGGAACATGCAAAAGATCTCCTTGAGGCGCGCCGGCTTTGAGATCATCGGGAGACAAAAGCTGGTCCCAGTAAAATTCCCATTGGCCATTGACCCTGGCCTTTCCTGCAGCGAAATCATGTTCGGAGAAATCTAAAACGACTTGTCCGTAGGAAGCCGGAGACAAAAAAAATGCCAGCAGGATAGTTAACAGTATCCTCATTTAAAGGGTAGAGCAAAAAGCGTAAACTCCCATTGTTATTTCCATCACTTAAACTTAGTTATTTTGACCTAAAATACATCTACTTAGGAGTAATGGCGGGTTTAGGAAAATCATAAGCGCACAAGAACCTGCTGACTAGACGTTATGGCAAATCTGAAATATAGTGGCCTTACAGTAGACAAAACTGTGTTTGAAAAAATATATGCAACGTCCTCTTAATAAGCTGTGATCGTGACGACGGGGTGTCCTGTATAGAATGTTATTAATACTTATAAGACCATCCTAACTGTAAACTTGGAATAGTACCTGCCGGACCTCGTGTTGTTAGTCAAACGAACGTTGATGTAGCGTGGGAATGGTTGATCCGTAATCCGAAACAATTGTTGAACAATATTCTTTTTGCTTGCGCTCTGGTTTTTTTGTTAGCCCCGTGCTCTCAATCTCGACGGACTTACACCAAACTTTCTCTTGAACGCGGTGGCAAAGTGGTTAGCGTTTTTGTAGCCGACAATAGGTGCGGCTTCC
>DATHIE010000321.1:0-5772 GCA_035316905.1 Chryseolinea sp.
ATATTTATTAAAAATGATGGTGATGTCGTCGACCTATCGACAGTCATCCGCTACCACCAAGAAGCTCCGGGAAAAAGATCCGGATAATGTTTACCTCGCGAGAAGTTCACGTTATCGTCTTAATTCCGAAATGATAAGAGATAACATTTTATTCTCAAGCGGCCTGTTGGTCTCCGAATTAGGTGGACCGAGCGTAAAGCCATATCAACCGGAAGGGCTATGGGAGGCAATAGCCGTCGGAATTAAAGGAAGGGGTGAACCAAGCTATATCACAGACATTGGTGAAAAACTCTACCGTCGAAGTTTGTACACCTATTGGCGAAAAACTATCCCTCCACCCTCGATGCTGATCTTTGATTCGCCCATGAAAGAATTTTGTGAGGTGCGCAGGGTCCGTACGAGCACGCCGCTTCAGGCCCTCAACCTGTTGAATGATCCGCAAATGTTGGAAGCGGCACGTGTGCTTGGTTCAAAATTGATCGAACAGGAAAATCTTTCACTTGAAGAAAAAGTTAGGGTGGCGTTTAGAAAAATTGTAAGCCGAAACCCGGAGAGCCACGAGGTCGAAATATTGTTGCAGGGTTATAAAGAGGAGTACGACCGATTTAATGCTAACCCTGAGGAAGCCAAGAAGTTTCTGCATGTGGGAGCTTATCCACAGAATGACAAACTGGACATCCTTGAATGTGCTGCTATGATGCACGTGGTAACTATCATTTATAATTTGGACGAGGCCATCAGTAAATCTTAAAGCAAACGCTTATGTCAAACGAATTCTTACGACGCGCTCTGAACATAAATCGCCGCACGTTCCTCTCCAGTGCAAGTGTTGGAATTGGAAGCCTTGCACTTGGCTCGCTGTTAGTGCCGGATTTGTTCAAAGGTAAAAACGATGAGGATGATGCATTGCCATTTGGTGTTACTCACTTTGCGCCGAAAGCAAAAAGAGTAATCTATCTTTTTCAGAGTGGTGCTCCATCCCAACTAGAACTTTTTGATTATAAACCGTTGCTTAGAAAAATGCAGGGCGAGGAATTGCCTCCTTCTGTACGCAATGGACAACGGCTCACAGGAATGACGGCTTCGCAAAAGTCATTTCCGCTGATCGGTTCTTTTTCTGATTTTCATCAACACGGAAAAAGCGGGGCATGGCTGGGTGAACTTCTGCCGTTCACTTCCAAAATTGTAGACGACATCTGCATCATCCGCAGTATGCATACAGAAGCGATCAATCATGATCCTGCAGTTTCATTCTTTCAAACGGGAAATCAACAGCCTGGCAGACCATGCATGGGATCGTGGTTGAGCTATGGACTCGGTAGTGAAAATAAAAATTTGCCGGCTTTTTGTGTGTTGTTATCCCGTGGCGAGGGAGACATTCAGCCTCTTGCGTCGCGCAATTGGAGCAACGGTTTCCTTGATTCAATACATCAGGGCATAACCCTGCAATCAGGACATGATCCGGTGTTGTATCTTCAGAATCCTCCAGGTACCGATAAGGTGAGCCGCGGAAAAATGCTTGAACATGTTGCGTCGCTTAACCGCATCCAGGAAGAAGAGTTTGGTGATCCTGAAATAAATGCGCGAATTGCACAGTATGAGATGGCCTACCGGATGCAAACTTCGGTTCCTGACGTCATGAATTTTTCTGACGAGCCTGAAAGCTCTTTCAAATTATATGGTGCTGATTCACTTCAGCCAGGCACCTTCGCAGCAAATTGTCTGCTCGCAAGGCGTCTTTCCGAAAGAGGTGTGCGTTTCATCCAACTTTATCACATGGGATGGGATGCTCACTCAGATCTTCCGGCAAGAACCAGGCACTTTACAAAAAATGTTGATCAGGCGTCGGCTGCTTTGATACAGGATCTTAAAAACCGCGGCATGCTGGATGAAACGTTAGTGATCTGGGGTGGTGAATTTGGACGCACAAATTATTGTCAGGGAAACTTTAAGCAGGATAATTTTGGTCGCGACCATCATCCCCGTTGCTTTAGCATATGGATGGCCGGCGGTGGAGTAAAACCTGGAATCGTTTATGGTGAAACAGATGAATTAGGATACAACATTATAAAAGATCCTGTCCATGTCCATGACTTTCAGGCCACCATCCTGAATCTGTTCGGATATGATCATGAAAAACTAATATTCAAACACCAGGGCAGGCGTTACCGGCTTACGGATGTAAGCGGTCATGTCGTAAAGGGTATCCTCGCCTAAGTGTCATGTCATATAAATATTGTCAGCTTAAAACGATCATTTTTGATTATGACCTTTCGCTGGTAAAGGCCCCTCATTTAATTTTTTTATTAATGTGAAGTTTCCCGGATGTTTCAAGTCAGACAGATTACTCTAAACCTCCTTTATTTTTTAAATGTCCTCTTGATCTTCTTACTACTCGTGGAGGACAAGGTACAGCTGCCCGTCTTTTTACAGGTTACCGGGAGGATGCATCCATTGGTGCTGCATTTTCCACTTGTATTGTTGTTCGTTGGTATTCTTCTTGAGGTACTCACCAGACAAAAAAGTTTTCAGCATCCTGCAGCTGAAAAAATTACCTCATACATCTTTTATCTGTTCGCGATAAGTGCTGCGTTGACAGCCTTGTTCGGTTTTTTTCTTTACAAAGAGGGTTCTTACCTGGGTGACGAAATAAATCAACATAAATGGACAGGTACAGTCGTGTCTATACTGGCGATCCTGATAGTCTGGCTGAAGGAAAAGCCTTGGGTCAAATACTACTACACTGTTCTTGGAGTGAGCTCTGTCATCTTGATCGTTGCTGGTCACCTGGGATCAGAAGTTACCCACGGAAAAGGATTTCTCACGGAACCAATCAGAAATCACAGGCAGTTAAGACTTGTTTCTATCGAACATGCCGATAGCGCCATCGTGTTCAGGGATGTCATACAACCGATACTTAATGAAAAGTGTTTGAATTGTCACAATGCAAACAGAGCAAAGAACGACCTGATACTAACTGACTACGAAGGTATACTTAATGGCGGAGAGACTGGCGACGCAGTGGTTGCCGGCAATGCACAGAAAAGTCTGCTGTATAAATACGTCGTTCTACCAATGAGCGACTCCTTACACATGCCGCCCAAGGAGAAACTACAATTGGATCGGGAAGAAATTAAACTAATAGGATGGTGGATCAATAATGGAGCAAAGGACAATGAGAAGTACGTGAGCCTTCCAAAGGTTGATAGCATTGAAACCATTATGCAATCCAGGTTTCAACCAAAGAAGGGCATAGACCTCCTTGATATTCCTTTTGTGGATCAGGAGGAAATAAAAGCATTAAACAACCCTTACCGAACAGTTCAGCAGATCTCGGCCACTAAGCCGTATGTAGCAGTGTTTCTCGGAAGTAAAAAGGATTTTTCCGATAAGGATCTCGAAGAGCTTAAAGATGTCAGAAATCAGGTTGTATCCATCGACATCGGAAATTCCAATGTAAAGGACGATGATCTCAAGAACCTGAAACAATTCCCGCACGTCCAAAAATTACATCTTCAGAATATAGCGATTGGTGACGAGGGCATAAAATATTTAAAAGACCTGCGTTATCTCGATGTTCTAAACATTTCAGGAACAAAAGTGAGCGGTAAAACGCTCGAAGAGGTTAGTGGTTGGAAAAACCTTAAGAAGCTTTACGTCTATAACACAACGGTGTCGGAAGATACTGTTGAGTCGGTAAGAAAATCCCGTCCGGAACTTGCGGTGTATAGTATTCAATTCGATCTGACAGATTCCCTATACAGTGCACAACTCACGTCGCCCAAAGTCAAAATCGACAGTACATTTTTCCGTGAGTACGCTTCCGTGGAAGTCAAACCATCGCGCGGAAAAGTAAAATACTACTATACAGTGGATGGTAGCGAGCCTACGTCTGGTTCAACTCTTTACACAGAACCATTCCAGATAAAGAAGACTACCGAGTTTAAGATTAAGGCAACAATGGAAGGGTGGATTGATAGTAAAGTTGTCGTGTTTCCTTTATTAAAGGTGGGCATAAAACCCGATCGCTTAATACTGGAAACCAAACCGGATCCTAAGCATGCTGGTAAAATGGATACCACGTTGGTGGATGGGAAGTCAGCGGATCTCAATAAGGATGAGAAGGCATACCTCGGTTTTGTGAATAGGGATCATCAGGCGCTTTTTCAATTTGACAACGCCAGGAAGTTGTCTCAGGTGAGCTTAAGCTTTCTGGAAGATGTACAAAGGGGAGCGTTGGCGCCCGAATATGTCGAAGTATGGGGTGGAAATGATAAGGATAACATGTCGAAACTTGGTAAATTCTCGACTCCATCTTCAAAGGACAAACGTCCAACAGCAAAAGGATTGATCACGATAAACTTTCCCGAACAGTCTTTGAGATACGTCCGTCTCAAGGCAAAGAACTCAAATGTGCTCCCTTCCGGCTACGAGTATGGCAAGGATACGAAGCCGGGGATATACGTTGATGAGGTGTCGTTGCATTAACAACCCCTGACCCCTTAGGGGAATAGTTAGTGGTGAGGTCGTGCGGGATTGATAGGGTGCATGTTATAGAACCGTGAGTATTTTGCCCGCAGAGTACGCAGAAGAATGCTCGCAGAAAACGCAGAGAATGCCAACCACTGTTTATTCTGCGGCCCTCTGCGCTTTGCCAGCCGAAGCGCAGCGAAGGTTGGTGGGTTCACTCCGCGTTCCTCTGCGATAAAAACTCGGGGTACGCCCTAACCACACTCCACACTAATCTTCCTATGCCCATATACCATATACCATATACCTTATACCTTATACCCTATACCTTAAATGAAGATGAAACATTTCCTTAGTTGCGATTGGGGCACTTCTTCTTTCAGGCTCAAGCTGGTGGAAACAGCAACCCTTAAGACCCTTGCAGAGGTGCAAAATAGTCAGGGGATAGCATCCACAAATCTGAAGTGGCAGGAGGAAGGGAAGGGACAAAGCCGTTTTCTTTTCTACGCGTCCGTGATAGCGTCCGCAGTAACGATGCTTGAAAAAAAACAAAATAATTCTTTGTCGGGAGTTCCCGTGATTCTTTCGGGTATGGCTTCGTCGACGTTAGGTATGATCCAGTTACCTTACAAACAATTGCCTTTTAAAACCGATGGATCGGATCTGAAAGTTGAAAGGGTAGAGGCCTCGAAAGATTTTAGTCACGATGTGTTTGTTATTTCGGGCGTTTGTTCAAATGCAGATGTCATGCGAGGGGAGGAGACGCAACTGGTGGGGGCTGTCGAGGACGATTCAACTGCTGACACCCTTTACATTTTTCCCGGCACACATTCAAAGCACATAGGTGTTAAGGGTGGTTTTGGTAACGACTTCAGAACATACATGACGGGTGAGATCTTTGCCTTGCTAACAAAGAACAGTACACTCACGCAATCGCTAGGCGACATCGCCGACGGCATAAACATGGAAGGTTTTGTTGCCGGTGTGAAGGATAGTGTGAATTCAAATCTTCTGCATCAACTGTTCCATGTACGTAGCCGGTTTCTCCTGGACAATAAAGAGCCGGATGACAACAGAGGTTACCTTAGTGGTCTGCTGATAGGGAATGAGGTTCAGGAACTTTCACGACAGAAGATGGAAAGGATTGTAGTTGTAAGTTCAGGCATGGGTGATCATTACAAGATGGCCATGCAGGCATTGAGTATTGAGATGCCTGTTTCGATCATTAGTGATCGAGATGTTGCGATCAGGGGGCAGGTGAGAATTGTTTCGCAATTTGCCTGAGGGCTTTCCTAACGCGAT
>DATHIE010000322.1:0-2010 GCA_035316905.1 Chryseolinea sp.
CGGATCAACCGAACCCACTTTGGAGGTCGAGCAACTAAGCAAAGGAAAAAGCGGACTGTTAGGCCTGTGGGTCGACAGTGAAGATGGTTGGTTTAAAAATGTTACAATAACTGACAAATTGAAATAGTGATGAATATAAAGAGGTTCATGAACGCTTGTGTTGCCACCCTCTTTACTTCACATTTGTTTGCACAGGCAATTGTGCCAACAGATATTGGAGTTGCGCTAAATCGACAACAAATGGAGATCGTTTCAGCTCTATCCGGTGCGTCAAAAATTGAGGGAAATGAAACCTTAAAACGAAGATGGACTAAGAAGGAAAAGACTCTTACGAGAAATTATCTCAGCAGTAAACTCAGGGATATTGGCTTGACGTCACAAGAACAAAAGTACAAGGTAAACTTGGCGCACAAAAAACCATCCTTGAACCCATTTGAGGGTAAAAATTTATTTGCAATTCTTCCCGCCACTGAACCAAGTGAAGAGTACATAATTATTGGCGCACATTATGACTCCGTGGAGGAGAGCCCGGGAGCAATGGACAATGCCACTGGATGTGCACTTGCTTATGGAGTTACGCAGCTTATGACAGATTTAGAAAATCGAAAAAAGAACCTTGTTATTGTTTTTTTTGATCAGGAGGAAACTGGGCACGCAGGAAGCTTTGCGTTCGCAAACTATGTCAAGGAGAAAAAAATCAAAGTTCATTCAGTTCACACTGCTGATATGATTGGCTGGGACAAAGATGCGGATAAAAATATAGAACTGGAGTTACCCACTCAAGAACTGGAGACTGTGTACAAAAAATATGCGAAGTCATTCGGCATCGTAGCGTACAAAACAGAAACTACAGAGACCGATCATAGAGAATTTAGGAACGCAGGCTTTAATGCTATTGGTATTGGCGGTGAACATAAAAATGGTGACGAATCTCCGCATCATCATCTACCCACCGACACTTTTAACACTGTAGATTTCGAATATTTAACCTTTGTGACTTTTTTAGTTTACCAAGTGATAGCGGAAATAATCACCGAGTAGATGACGTATTTTTTAATCCTGAAAAAAGTGAACGTCCACGAAAAACCACACCAATGCCAAAGCCACACAAGCCCATCCACGACCAAAGCTTTGCCATCCGTGTGGTTAAGCGAGGTGTATTCGCGGCCATGTGCATAACAAAATGCATAATCAATGGCGGGGTTCAGTGTAAATTTGTAGTTTGGTTTTTCAAATTACGTTTGGTTTCGTGGGACAGTGACGCGCTTCGAATTCCCGCCACTGCTTATGGACAAACGTTATGCACAATGCCGCGGGACAGATTCTGTGCTTCGAACATTGGCACATTTGCTTGCCTCATTCCCGCGCGACACCAAAGCAAGCAAAAGAGCCAAGTCTTGCCACGTGACAGAAATTCTAATTATTAATTTGAAATGAGTTTAATGAAATTGAAAAATAGATATGCTCCAAAATAACCGACTGACCAAATCAAGACTGAATATAACGGCACAGATTTTTTTGCTTTTTATTGCATCCATTTTTATATCAAACTGCAGCGTTAACCAATCTGATTTTGATAAGTTGAGATCAAAAAATGATTCCCTTGTACAATTAATTGCAAAAGGGGACACGAACGTGAGAATCAAGAATTCTATAGTGAACGAATTAACATCAAAATATACTGGAGAGACCTATGATATTTATGTTTCCTATCCCAAGGATTATAAGAATTCAGGAAAAAAGTATCCCGTCTTAGTGGCGTTAGACGCTGAAGTTAATTTTGGTGCAATCAGTTACATTTCTCAACGACTGACTAAAGATGAACTTATACCAGAGCTATTGGTAGTCGGTGTGGCGTACCAAGGTGACACTGACGAGGACACTTATTATTCCTTGAGAAGTAGGGACTTTACTCCAACATCAGACAAGACCCAGGAGGAGCGCCATAAAAACAAATTTAAATCTGGTACAGGCGGAGCGGAAAACTTCGTTAAGTTTCTTTCGCTTGAA
>DATHIE010000323.1:0-9329 GCA_035316905.1 Chryseolinea sp.
ATTGTTGAGTACGATATTGGCAATGGCATCCCTTTTTAGATCATAAACTATCCTGTAACCATCGCGGTCTGATTCATCACGGATATCGGAAATACCTTCGATCCTTTTCTCATTCACCAACGCTGCGGTCTTTTCGATCATCATGGCCTTATTGACCATGTAAGGGATCTCCGTCACGACAATCTGTTCTTTTCCTCCAGGCGTTGTTACTATCTCGGCTTTAGACCTCACCACAATACGGCCCCTTCCTGTCAAGCTCGCTTCCTGAATTCCTGAGTGCCCGTAAATAATGCCACCCGTCGGAAAGTCGGGAGCTGTGATATACTTCATCAGCTCTGGAATGGAAATATTATTATCGTCGATATAAGCTACAACGCCATCAATGACTTCACGAATATTATGTGGCGCCATGTTGGTCGCCATCCCTACGGCAATTCCAGAAGATCCGTTTACCAGGAGGTTCGGGAACTTTGCTGGGAGGACAGTGGGCTCTGTTAATGAGTCATCGAAGTTAGGTTGGAAATCTACCGTTTCTTTGTTGATGTCAGCCAATAGCTCTTCAGCGATCCTTCTGAGTCTCGCTTCAGTGTATCGCATCGCCGCGGGAAAGTCGCCATCTATTGAACCAAAATTTCCCTGGCCATCAACTAACGTGTACCTTAAAGACCAATCCTGCGCCATCCTAACCATGGTGTCATAAACAGACGCGTCGCCATGGGGATGGTACTTACCAAGAACCTCTCCGACTATCCTAGCTGATTTCTTGTACGGCTTATTGTGGTGAACGCCCAATTCCTGCATACCATAAAGGACTCGGCGGTGTACGGGCTTCAAGCCATCCCGCACATCGGGTAAGGCTCTGGAAATGATAACCGACATCGAGTAGTCGATGTACGCGCCGCGCATTTCATCTTCAATATTGATTGGAATTATACTCTGCCTTTCCGGGGGTAGGCTACCACGCTCTTCTGCCATGTAAGATCTTTGTTTTTAGCTAAGTGGGGGCTCTTTTTAAAGCTGTGCAAGATAGCAAAAATCGTTACTTAAAGAGCAGGGGGCCCTAATAAGTTTGCGGCAAATTTGGTCAAAAAAACAGGCTGATATCAGAGAGCAAATCGATGGATCAATACGGGTTCAGCTTATACTTATTTTTGCCCTTGTACTTGATAAGGTTGGGGTGATTTTCACCATAGTGAGGATTTTGTTTTTTGTATATAGGATGGACACGGCTGCGGTATTCCTTGTTACCATGTGCATGATTCATCTGGGCCTTACAGGTCTTCAGGAAGCATCGTCTAAGCTCCGGAAACCGGTAGGTCGCTCCAACATTCAGATAGAATGCGTTGAACTTGTGCGTAATGCTTTGAGTGGTCTCAGGAATATTAAGTTTGTAACTCTTGATCTCATAGGAAGGCCTGATAAACAAACGAAAGTATTCAGACATCTCCCTTTCTACAGTGACGCCGAGATTGAGGTACACACCCTTTTTTATAACACTTTTGTCAAAGTTCTTCCCAAGGTTATATCCTCCGATGTTAGCATCAACTACCAGAAGGTACTCGTAATACCGATACACCGTTCCTCCAATGGTACCAAAGTATTTCTGCAACGTAAAGGATGAGAACTCCGGAGAATAGCTATTGATCCTGTCACCATAACTTATCGGCTTGAAATCATTCATTCTAACCATTTCGATAGAATAACCTCCTCCGATTCGGTACTTGTCGAACTCAATGTGGAGGGTAGCCTTCAGAGGTATGCTGAAAGACTTGCTTTTAAATCCAATCTCTGCAGTATCCGAGGTCACAAGAAATGCTCCCGGTTGGATTGCGTTTGTTGACGTAGTTACCTTATTAAACCAGTTTGAATATCCTGACGCCAGGTTGGCCGTTTCGAACAATTGTGGCGCTACCCCTGGGTTCTGATATATGCCGAAACCAGTTAGCTCATGACGGAAGGTTGTGCTTCCAAAGCCAGTACTAAGACCGAATGTAAATTTGCTGATTACCTTTCTAACCCAACCGCTTCCGTGTCTCTTGATATAGAAATATTCAAGTGGAACCGACGCATCGCTTTCGTTCTCGTATTGAGCATAAACAATCTCCGGCAATGTTGCCATCAAGCAAACAATGAGTAGAAATTTTGCGGCGGAACGGTTCAGAAAAGTAGGTTTTAAGCTCCGTAAGTTAAAAAATGTAAGCCATTCATAATCTGGCCATTGGGCGTTAAAGTTAAACTAATTTCCGGAATCATCCTACTTCGCTGCATTTAGGGCCGTTTTTGAGAGATTCAAACTACCACAAATTTCAAACGTCAGCGAACAAAATGTCTTTCGGCTGTTAATAGTAACGGTAAGGAGCAGCCACTGTCTCTAACGATGAAAAGGTATGAAATAGTGTCTGTCCTTTACTGGCCTGATAGGTAAAATTGTAAGATGTGGAATCCTGGTTTCTGCCCGAACGGAGCAAAAGTCTCAGGTCATTTTTTCCTTCCTGAAGCGGTATACGTGAGTAATAGATACTGTGCGGCAGTGTTTGCCAGTTCCGTGTGTCGGCCTTTTCCGTTAAGGCATTCACAATTCCCAGCACTGCGCCCAAGCGATCATCCTTTTTTCTTAGCGTTTGTTCCGCAGCCTTTTTCAGCGCTGCCCTCAACAATCCTTTTGCAAACTCCTGAAGCATCCGCTGATTGAGACTGTAGAATGCGATCTTATTAATGTCTTCAGCCAACTCAAGTTTGTAAGTGTCAGAACCGCGCTCCACCGTTGCCGCCATGTAGAAGGCTTGCCTCTCAACGTATTTGGGAAATGCAACTCTGAAAAACTGCAGGCTTGTGAGATCAGACCTGTCCTTGTCACTGTCTACTCTGAAAGGAAACGAAAGTCCAAGTTCTTGATTATTGAAGGCCATCATGTGGTCGGGACCAGGGGTAATCACAAAATTGATACCCCACTCTGCTTTTACAGGAGCCAACCCGTTGTGCCAAAAAAATACAAGATCAGCATCCGTCGACGTGACAACATAATCGGACATTTCAAACTTGTTCTTGTAGCTATCGAACTCATCCATGAACCCCGTCCGCCAGGCTGCGTCCAGCAAATCTTTTTTCAGTTGGTCAGGAGGCAACATTCCAAACATCTTCGAATAATCACTCTCATACACCTCTACTGCATTGCGGTAAGCAATAAAAGCATTGTTATGATCCTTCGCAGACTGATAAATTATTCCCATAAGCGTGTGAATAAAAGCATTTCGTTGAAGCTTTTCCTCTGAAACATATTTATCACCTAACTGGTTAAGTCTTATATTCAAGCGCCTGCATTCCACAAGTGCATCTTCATGCCGACCTAACTTGAGGAAATTGATAGCCTTAAAGTAAAGCAACATCAAATGTTCGTGATCTTCTCCACGATAAAGAACCACGTTGGGATTGGTGAAATATGAAGTGGCTTCGTCGAAATAATTTATCCGGTAGTCTTCTCCGAACAAGAATGCTTTTTCTAAGTAAGAATTACTTTCTTCATACTCGCCGAGAATTGACAGCAATAAGCCTTTATTCACAAAATAGATGAACCTTGTTTTGCTCTCAGATTCATTCTGATATTTACCCAAGGTCTCCAGGGCACGCTTAAGATCGCCGTGCTCAAATTCACTATTGAATTCTCCGTGAGCCTGATAATAGCTTGCACAGCCGCTTATTATGGCGAGCGCGATAGCGACAAATACACTTCGAAACAGCAGCTGTTTCATGTATCTAAATTTCTTATTTCTCAAGGGCTTTAAGACCAGCGTCGTAGTCCATGGTCAGTTCTTTACAAATTTCTTGATTTCCTGTTGACCATACCAAATCCGCTTATTGGTTTCGATGTCTGTCAAAAAAAGAGTTGTTATGTAATTTACAATCCTTTTACCATTGCTGGTATCCGTCTCTGATGTCATTTCTCCGAACAACATCAAGTTTGCTCCTATCTCCTTGCCCCATTCTGATACCGTCGCTGGATCGGCAAAATCCTGTTGTTGAGCACGCTCAAGTCTCAGTTTATCCCTGAACTCTTCAGACTCCACAAGCTCGGCAATATCCGAATTGTAAATTGATACCTCTAACTTTTTGATGTAGTTATTAGCATCGATGTGCTCGGTTGTTTTATTCCTGATAAGACCAACGACGATGGCGGGTTTCCGTCCCAGCCCTTCCGCATAGGCCTTGTACTTGGACGACGTCAGCAGCTCTTTTATCATTGTGTCAGCCACCATCCTTGAATCGGTGTCATTCCATCTGCCACTTAGGTCCATCTGGGTTTCCGGAGCAATGCGGGTGACGCTACGGGTTTGACAAGAAAAACTGAATAAAACCAACGCGGCAATAAAGATTCTCGCCATACAAACGATTTTGGGTATGTAATTCAAAAACCCTGCCGGAAGATACGCAGAAACCTATCGATTTGAAGCATTACCAATGATCATCGAACTGCTTTAAGCGAGCGAATGACACCTGAAGGATCTGTGGCACTAAAAACGAAGTTACCAGCCACTAGTACATCAGCGCCAGCATCCATGAGAGCCTTGGCGTTTTCCAACGTAACACCGCCGTCAATTTCGATCTTCGCTGATGATCCAGACTGCTGGATCATTGTTTTCAAGTGCGTAACTTTCTTATAAGTGTGTTCAATAAACTTTTGCCCTCCAAACCCCGGATTCACAGACATAACACAAACCAAATCGACGTCGGCAATAATGTTTTCTAGTTCGCCTATGGAGGTATGAGGATTGATAGCTACTCCCGCTTTGCATCCCAGCAATTTAATCTGTTGAACATTGCGATGGAGGTTGCGGCATACCTCAACGTGTACTGAAATGGAGCTTGCGCCGGCACGATGAAAAGCTTCGACGTGATTTTCGGGTGACACGATCATAAGGTGAACATCCAATGGTTTTTTCGCATGGCGTTTGATCGCATCAACCACAGGAATTCCCATTGAAATGTTTGGTACAAACACTCCATCCATGATATCAACATGTATCCAATCCGCCTCACTCTCGTTCAGCATTTTTATCTCGCGTTCAAGGTTTGCGAAATCACAAGCGAGTACGGATGGGGCGATGATCGGCGCTGACATTATGGGTATAATTGAGCAGGCAAAAATAGCCTATAACTTCTAAGTTGCAAGGAAGGAAAAACCCGTCAGGCCTTTACAAGTTTGAACGTGTAGCGTTTCTCGCCCCAAATGATACGCAGATAATACATTCCAGCAGCGAACTGAGATAGATTTGCGGTGTATGTTCGGTCCAGCCAGGAAAATACCGCCTCTGTGCTGTGAACCAACTGTCCCTGCGACGAAAGTATTTCAACCCTGCAGGATGATATCTGGCCTGGATCGAATGGCCTGATAGTAAGCGTGTCGGCTAGTATTGGATTAGGATACACTTCAAATGGATTTTCCTGTGGGCGCTCGTCGAGATAGTTAACGACAGCTTTGAAATTTGGAATACCGTATCCGAGCAGAAAGTCAGGATTGTCGGCCTGTGAGGCGGATCTTCTTACAGCTTCGATCAACTCTTTGTTGGTAAGTTGCGGATAGCGTTGCCAGGCCCCGGCGACAAGGCTGGCCACCAAAGGAGACGCTAGCGATGTGCCGCTTGCAGAGCCCGCAGACCCATCCGGTTTGATTACGCTCGTGTTTACGCCCAGTGCTGCAACATCAGGTTTGATTCTCCCATCGGCGGACGGGCCCATCGAACTCGTTGTAGACCGTTGTCCTACACTATTTACGCTGGCAACGGCCAATACATCCCGGGCATCAGCTGGTGCAGTGATAAGCTGCCACGCAAGAGCCCCTTCGTTTCCAGCACTGCAAACGACAACCATTCCCCTATCTGTTGCGAACTGGGCGGCTTTCGTTATAACGGTGGTATTCCCATTTAAGTCGCTCTTTGAATAATTCATGGAAGTGTCGTCAAAATCGTAATAGCCCAACGAAGAATTGATGACGTCAACGCCTGAGCTATCCGCTCTTTCAGCGGCAAACAACCAATTGTATTCTTCAATACGGTATTCAGAATTCACATCTTCTGTGACGTAGAGCTGATAGTTTGCTTCATACAAACCACCAATGAAATTTCCATCCTGGAAAGCCGCAAGCACAGAAAAGACCTCCGTTCCATGTTCGTCGTATTGAAAGACATCGTCGGAATTGAACACAAAATCCTTCGACAACCCAACATCTACTCGCCCTTCCGTAAAAATGTGCTGGAATGGCAATGCGCTGTCCACTCCCTGAAATCCGCTGTCGAATATCCCGATGTAAATAGTTTCTCCTTTGTATCCTGCCGATTGCATTTCATCCAGACCAATCATCTCGAGTTGAATTTGCGTTTTTGCCGCGAGCTTTGCACCCTTGGTTTTTTGATGATCTTTTGATCTTCCGTTTGAAAGCAGTTTCTTATTTGGAGCCACAAATTCAACGTGGTCAACAAAGGATAGATCTTCGAGAGCCGGGATGAGGCTGGCATCACATTGAACTAACACACCGTTCATCCAGCGCGTACGGAAAAATACACTTGCACCCGCGACGCTGACACTTTCAACGTAATTTTCATTCACCGGAATGTCATGCTCCGTTACTGTTATCCCCTGTCTTACCCGCCTGTCAACAGCACGCTGTGAAAGGAATTCCAACGGTTGGTTCGTACTATATGAACTTGCTGCCTTGTCCTTGAAAAAAACCATATAACGATTCTCCTGCGCGTTAGAAACTAACGCACCTGTCAGAAAAACAAGGGTAACGATAATTTTACTCCACCCCATAATCCATTATGGTTTGTCGGTATATCACACCACTTTCGACCTGCTGCTTGCCAAGACAATCCGGCGTTTTACAACATTGAGGAGAAGTACAATACTCGAGCTGTATCGTTTCTTTGTAAACAAGGCCAACATTTTTTGAATAAATCTCCCTGCGGTGGTCCAGGTACACTACATAGTCCTGGTTATCGTGTTGGTTTACCGCTACACAATCCTGGAAAGATATGCCATTAAAAGTATAAGCGGTTTTGACTTCTTCGAGTGTATAGTTGTCTTCTTCTCCTGTATTGTAAGTATTTCCATTCCATTCACTTCCTGTAGCTACGGGCAATTTAAGCTTCATGAATGCGATATTTTCTTCGTTCATCACAACCTCCCGGTCCGTTACCCGGGCAGACCAGGTATCCAGGTATGTCCAATCAATTGCCCCTTTGTTCCTTTTGCTTCTGTACAGAACATAACTGTAATCGCCCCCGGCTGTGAGAAATGAATCAGTGACATTGACCTTCAGGTCGTAATAAAGGGTCTCTGGCACACCAAGGGTATACTTTATCTCACTTACATCATACAACTGAAACATGCCTTTACTTAGTGGAAAATAGGCTTTGCCACTTTCCGGCGAGACAGGATCAGAAGAAGTATCACAGGAAACTATACCAACCGCCACGATGCCTATCAGGTATTTAAGGAATTGCCTCACCGAATAATTGTTTTTTCTTTGAACAGCACAGAACTTTGACCGAAAATCGTACAAAGTTATTTCTTCTTTTGCATTAATGCTATGGCTCTAAAGACCCTTGTAAAAATAGGAGGCATTACAAATCTCAGTGACGCGCGTTATTGTGCGGGAATGGGCGTCGATATGCTTGGTTTTGACGTGATCCCGGGCCGCCCGAATTATATTTCGCCGGAATCGTTCCACCAAATAAGGGGATGGATCACAGGGCCGCTCATCGTCGCTGAAATTACGGGGCTCCAAAGGCTCGAGGAGCTTTCACAGATACTTGAAAATTACAGGCCGGATATGCTGCAAATGGGACTGGCCGAACTTACAACAATACCCTCGCCTCCCCTGCCTTACATCCTCATGCTAAAAGAGAACCAGGATATCAGTCACCTGGCAATTGAGCCGGAATATATACTCGGACATAAACTTCTAGCTGTACCGTTGAAGGCTGCCTTTTTATTGGACGTGAACTCAACCGATGAAGTAAAGTACGCGTTGATGAACGCTTCTGTCCGAGGTATCGCGCTAAATGGGGGACCAGAGCTGAAACCAGGATTAAAGGACTACTCAACACTTGCTGACATTCTGGAACTGCTGGAAGTGGAATAGAAGAAGTTCTTACGACTTCATCACGAGATACTCTTTTAACGTCAACTGTCCCACTTGAGGCGCGATGACATCGTGCTGCATCACATCAACGAAGAAGGCTAACTTGTCGAACATATTCTTATTGGTTACCCTTATCATAGGAAGTATGGCGCGCATTACCCAGGTCGGAATGGTAGGTATTGTTTTGGAAGGGTTTACATGTTGCTGAATTATCTCATTGATTTGCTTCCGCGTTAATGTCTCTTTGCCACCTGCCTCAATTTCGCACTTAGAGGAATTGATGGAGTTGACACACACTACGGCGAGATCACCTTCATAAATCGGATTAGTACGTTTGTCACCCTTGCCAAGATAAGCCAATCGCCCTTTACGCGCCATATCCACCACATCGAGGTAAGCACTAAAAATGGACGGCGGCTTAACAATGGCATAGTCAAGACCAGACTGCTTCAGTTTTTCGGAAAATTCATGATGTACCTTAAAATATTCAAGATTTGGATATCGTTCGCTGTGGAGTGCCGACACATATACGAACTTCTTGACGCCGCTTGCACCTGCCTCTTTAAGAATTGAAGCATTGGCTGCAAAATCCACATCATAAAATGACGCTTTGCTCTTATCGTTTGGAGATACGCTCTTCCCCAATGCTGATATGACAATATCAAACCCGTTACATATGCCAACTAATTCAACAGTTTTCGTGACATCAGCGATAAGGACGTTTGTGGTGATATCAGAAATATCGTCCGCTTTCTGCGAATTCCTAACCACCGCGGTTAATACATACCCCTTGCGCCGGGCCTCTTTGGCAATTTGTTTTCCAACATTACCCGTGCTTCCGAATAACAAGACAGACTTCATCTTCTAGGAATATTTCAGGAATGTGATACGGCAAAAACCACTCGGTGTTTTTCCCTGAGAAAATTTCGAATTACAACCAGGCTACCTTTTGTTCGGCGATGTGCTCCTGCCCGATTATGTCCTTGTAAAGTTCGGGTCGTCTCGCCTTGATGTACCGATAGCCACCTGCCTTCGTCAATTTATCCGCCGTAAGTATAGCTTCGGTAATATCATCTCCCAGGGTCCTGCATTCGGCCAGTACATCACCGAATGGATCAATAATCATAGAGCATCCATTCTTGAGCTGATCGTAGTCCATTCCGATCGGGTTGGAAAATACCACATAGATACC
>DATHIE010000324.1:0-9198 GCA_035316905.1 Chryseolinea sp.
AACCACCTTTCCGGTTAGAGGCGAAGTATAATGTACGTCCATCGGGACTAAACGCGGGCGCAGAATCCCAAGCTTCGGGCTGATTGATGTTGATCATTATTGGCTCTGACCAGACATTGTTTCTATATCGTGAGATGTATAGGTCAACGTCAATCGTACCTTTCTTTTTTCCAGAATTGCCTTTTGCAAACACCATAGTCTTACCATCCGGTGAAAATGTGATGCAGCCATCATTGATGTTGGAGGAATTAATTCCAGTGGGAAGCGGAGCTACAGTCGCAAGGTCAACATTGGCACCGCGGCTAGCTACTTTGTAGATGTCTGTAAAGGGTGTCCCTGTCGCTTCATAGATCTTGTCGTTTCCGCGCGAAGAAGTAAAGTATAACTCGTTGTTAAGGAACACCGGAGAATACTCAGACGATGGTGTATTGATCATCTCGAGATTTTTCACCTTGTAAAAGCTCGGGTTTTCGCCCAACTTAGTCAGGTAGTCTATTCCATTTGCTTCTGCCTTTGCTCGATCCTTCAATCCATTGATAGTTGTTTCCTGAGCAAGCTCGTCCAGTTTCGCCTTCGCTTCGGCATACTTTCCATTTGCCTTGAGCGCTTGGGCATAAAAGAATTTGAGGGTATCCTTGTCGACCGTCCGTCCACCGGCCTTCGCGTAATAGGGTTCGGCTTCTTTGATTCTGTTTGACAGGCGGTAGGATTCCGCTATATAATAGTTTGCTCTGCCATTGTTGGAGTTACCCGCTATCTTCTTGTATGCGTCGATCGAGTTCTGATATTTCCCAAGCCTGAAAGCTTTATTTGCCTTTTTTTCTGCACTGCATGCAATCAGCATTGCACTAAAGACTAACAATACAAATCTCGCGCTCATAACCGAATTCATAGAAGTTCTGATAAAGCTACAAAAAAATACTTCTTACCTGGCAAGTGTTTCACTTGGTAAATATCGTTTCAACCACGTGATTTCCGCCGGCACCAGCCATCCTGTCTTCAACTCACCCTTTTCGGTAATCACGTTATTAAATACGAGGGTGCTACCGCGCCATACCCCTCTTCCGTACTCTCCCTTCAGGTTGTTCATGGGCACCGTGATCACGTCCTTATCTTTAAGGAATGCGATACATGTTCGATCGAAAAGATCAACCTTGATCTTTTGCTCAAGTTCTTTCACCTTCCTCACCGAATCATCAATCGAACAACCACTTGCCTCCTGGACGTTCTCGTCAGCGGCGAGGAGCACGAACTGGTTAAAACGAATATCAAAGGACGAGCTTAAAGGAATGCCGTGTGCAGTCCATCCACTTGTAAACGCTGAAAGTTCGTCAGAAATTATAGATATCTCCTCGGAATTAAGCGCCCGGTTCGCCTGATAGATCCAAATGCGAGAGTGTTCTGGAAGATTGTCAAATGGTAAATACATATGGAAGTTACTATGGGGTTAAACCTTGGGACGAAGCAATAAGTTCGGCAATATCACGCACCTGAACGTCATTTTCGCGGTTCTTGCCTTTAACGCCATCGCTCATCATCGTCATGCAGAAGGGGCAGGCGACCGCTATAATTTTTGCCTCAGTCGATAATGCTTCCTCCGTCCGTTCGATATTTATGTCCTTGTTACCTCGTTCAGGTTCTTTAAACATTTGAGCGCCACCAGCGCCACAGCAAAGGCCAGTGGTCCTGCAGCGTTTCATTTCCACAAGGTCTGCATCAAGCGCCTCGAGAATAGCTCTTGGCGCTTCATATACATTATTTGCCCGGCCGAGGTAGCACGAATCATGATAGGTAATTTTCTTTCCCTTATAAGATCCACCTTCCTTTAACTTCAAACGGCCTTCGTTGATGAGGGCCTGAAGGAATGCTGAATGATGCACAACATCATAAGTTCCGCCAAGATCAGGATATTCATTTTTGATCGTGTTAAAACAATGTGGACACGCTGTTACGACCTTCTGGATGCCATAACCATTCATGACCTGAATGTTATTCATTGCCTGCATTTGAAAGAGAAACTCATTGCCCGCACGTCTCGCAGGATCGCCCGTGCACGTTTCTTCAGTTCCTAACACTGCGAACTTTATACCAATCTCGTTAAGTATCTTGACGAACGCTATTGTTACTCTTTTATACCGATCATCAAACGACCCTGCACATCCGACCCAGAACAGAATTTCAGGTGACTCACCCTTAGCAGTTAACTCCGCCATTGTCGGCGCACTGTATTGTCCAGACATAAGCGTTATTTTTTGTTAAGGTCGTTCGCCCAATTGAACCGGTCACCGGGAAAAAATTTCCACGGAGCAAAATTGGTTTCAATATTTTGAAACATGGAATTCCAGGATTGTGGAGCGCCCGATTCTTCCATTGAGATATACCTTCTCATTTCCATAATTATTTCAAGTGGATTGATCATTATAGGGCAGGCTTCTACACACGCATTGCAAGCGGTGCATGCGTTGATTTCTTCTTTAGTTATATAATCACCCAGTAATGTCTTTCCGTCATCAAGGCCCTTTCCTCCTGATGCGAGGCTTTGTCTTACGTCTTCCATACGATCTCGCGTATCCATCATAATTTTTCTTGGCGAGAGCTTCTTGCCAGTGAGGTTCGCAGGGCATTCCGATGTACACCTACCGCATTCTGTGCATGCATAGGCGGCCATCAAATTATTCCAGCTCAAGTCATTTATATCTTTGACTCCGAAACGGCCCGGCTGTGCGGCGGCTGGAGCGTCGGTATTTGTTATACCCAGCATCAACTTCACTTCGTTCGCCACCACTGGCATATTCTTGAGCTGTCCTTTAGCCTCCAGGTTGGCAAAATAAGTGTTGGGAAACGCCATGAAGATATGGAGATGTTTCGAGTAGGTGATGTAGATAGCAAATCCCAAAATACCAATGATATGAAACCACCAGGCTACCCGCTCGATAACTATCAGTGACGTCGTGTTAAGCTCATCAAATGCAGGTTTCAAAATCCCACTGAAGAACAAACTTCCAGTCGACGTATAGCTTGTTTCTCTTTCCTGCAACACCTGATCCGCGGCATTCATAGTTAGGATTGCACACATCAGCGCTATTTCAGTGATTAGTATGATGTTCGCATCGAGCCGCGGCCATGACGTCATTTCTGCCGACCAAAATCGTTTCACCCTAAGAATATTTCTTCTGAAAAGCATAGCAACGCATGCGACAAGGACGGCTACGGCGAGAAATTCAAAAGCGTTCATCAGGACATTGTAAAAGCCTCCAAGATAGGGCGCAAAGATCCTGTGGGTTCCAGCGACGCCATCTATGATAAACTCGAGGACTTCCAGGTTTATTACCAGAAACCCCACGTAGATAAATAGGTGGAGTATGGCAGGAACTATCCTTTTAAACATTTTCTTCTGACCGAAAGCCACGAGGAGCATGTTCCGAAATCTCCTGGCGGGATTGTCGGAAATTCTCGTGTCTTTACCCAGGTTTATGTTGGCTCTTATCTCCAACACCCTTTTCCGAATAAAGAAGGAGGCGGCGATCAGAGTGATCGCAAAGGCTATCTGTTGTAGCATAAAACGTCGTTAAAAACTTAAAAATAATCCCACCAAGCGGTAATCAATAAAAGCTGGTGCTTTTTTGCATGGAAACTAAAATTACATACTTTTGTGCCTCATTTTCGGTGATGTAGCTCAGTTGGTAGAGCAAAGGACTGAAAATCCTTGTGTCGGGGGTTCAATTCCCTCCATCACCACGTTGGCCCCGCAGTGCGGGGCTTTTTGTTTTTCTATTACTACAATTTCTATTTTAGTAATTTAGCAAAGATTGACTATTTCTTTATGTGTTTTTTCTCTAATTGACAGCGAATGGGTGAACTGGACCTCTCTGAATATCACGCCCGTTTGTTATACGTTACCTTTGCCGAAGTCACCTTAGGCTTAATTTTCTATTTCATTTTTCGCCATTTCGGACGCCTTTATCGAAGGAGGTTTCTTCTCACATGGGCGCTCAGTTGGGTGGCGTATGCAACATTCATGAGCACGGCGGCTTACGTTTCCATCTTCCTGTTGGATACACAATCCTTGTTCAGAGACGCTTTAAGCATTATCGCTCAGGTTGCGTGCTTTCTGCAAATAATATTGATTCTCCGCGGTACCTATGAGCTCATTTACGAGAAAGCATTTTCGAAACGAAAGTTCAGGATGATATTTATATTGACATTCGTTTTTGCATTGTTTTCAGTAGTCGCTTTTGGACAAGCTGGACCATTCTCAAGATACCTTGTCAGCTTCGGCAGCAGGGCTATCATCACAGGCATCGGATTTCTGGTTGCAGGAATGGTTGTGTGGACCAATAGGAAATTCTCAAAAGGATTTGGACAACAATTGCTTTCAGGTTCTTTGATCTTGTTCAGTATTTATCAACTCTATGATTTCACTGTTCGTCTGTTGAACATCCTGGGCAAAAAAGTTGTCCCACTCAGTCTCATGGGTGCGGTAGACCTACTGTTGATCTCTTTAATGGGAATGAGCATGGTTATGTGGTTCCTTGAAGACGAACGAGAAAATCTTAATAAAGAAAACAAAGAGCTCGATAGCTTTTTATCAAACACGTCCCATGATTTGCGGACGCCCATCGCCTCTATACTAGGATTGACTTACCTCGGAAAGATAGAATTGCAGGAAGAAAAGGCACGGACTTTTATGAACATGATAGAAGAGCGTATCAAAAAGCTCGATCTTGTAATTGGCGATATTCTGAGTCTATCGCGAAGCAAAAAAATTGACCTTAAAATAGAAGACCTGGATTTTGCAAAACTACTGGATGAGACAATGGCCGACATAAGGTTTAATAAAGGTGTCTCTGCTATACAGTTGGAATATCAGACAGATACAAGTCATGTATTCAAATCGGATTACAATCAGATGAAGATCATCCTGATAAACCTGATGGCGAATGCTGTAAAGTATCATAACCTTAATCAACCGAACCCTTATATACGGGTTTCATTCAAGAGATTAAAAAGCGTTGTTGAGATTGCTATTCAGGACAATGGGCAAGGCATTTCGAGGGAAAGTCTTCCTAAGATCTTTGACATGTTCTTTCGCGCTTCATCAACGACCGAAGGAACCGGCCTTGGATTGTACATAGTTCAGGAAGCGCTCAGTAAAATAAAAGGAATAATTCTTGTTGACTCTGACTTAGGAAAGGGCAGCACATTCAAGATTGTGCTGGATGAGGCCTAAGATGTTTTGCTCTAGCCAGAGCATTATTTGTAGTGTTTAAGAATTACCAATTCTTCACTTTTCAAGAATCTCCACTCACCTCTTCCCAGATCTTTTTTCGTCAATCCTGCATATACGGATCGATCAAGCTTCACCACTTGGTACTCCAATGATTCGAATATTCTTCGTATAACTCGATTCCAACCGATGTGAATCTCGATACCAACGGTCTTGCGGTCCTCTGAAACTATTGCGAGTTCGTCGACCATCGCCACCCCTTCTTCTAATCTCACTCCATCAACTATTTTCTGAGCGTCTCCCTTGGTCAGCGGACGGTCCAACTCAACCTTGTAGATCTTCTTCACATTGTAAGAAGGGTGCATGAGCTTTTCAGCCAGGTCACCGTCGTTGGTCAGCAACAGAAGTCCGGTTGTATTCCGGTCCAGACGCCCGACAGGGTAAACGCGTTCTTTCACGAAGTTGGCGATAAGATGCATTACCGTATTCCTTTCCCCAGGATCAGCAGTAGTGGTCAAAAAACCCTTCGGCTTGTTCATCAATATATAGACAGGCTTTTCGCGGCGAAGGAGTTTTCCTTCATGCCGTACCTCATCATTGGGGTTTACCTTGTATCCCAGCTCGGTGATGTTAACACCATTAACAGAGATGAGTCCCATCGTAATTAGGTCATCAGCTTCCCGGCGTGAACTGACACCGCTGTTCGCAATGAATTTATTTAATCGGATTTTTCCAGAGAGTGGTGCTTCGGAAGCAGAGTGTTTTTCATCCCCGCCAGTCTTTTTGCGGAATTGTTCCTTCTCAAATTTGGGCTTGCTTTCCCCTTTGGGTGAATACATTTTCGCAGGACCAGAAGTTTCCTCTCTCTTGGGGCGGGAACTTTGTTTATCAAATTTTGAATAACGCGGTCTTTTAGCGGAATGATCTTTTTCGGAACCAGAGGTTTCATCCCTCTTGCCGCGAAAATCTTTATCAAATTTTGAAACACGTGGTCTCGTTGCGGAATGATCTTTTTCGGAACCAGAGGTTTCATCCCGCTTGCTGGGAAACCCTTTATCAAATTTTGAAGTACGTGGTCTCGTTGTGGAACGCTCTTTTCCGGAACCAGAGGTTTCATCCCGCTTGCTGCGAAAACCTTTATCAAATTTTGAAGTACGTGGTCTCGCTGTGGAATGATCTTTTCCGGAACCAGAGGTTTCATTTCGCTTGCCGCGAAAACCTTTATCAAACTTTGAATAGCTTCCTCCTCTTGAGGAGGGCCGTTCTTTGGAGCTGGAGGTTTCATCCCTCTTGCTGCGGGAATCCTTATCAAATTTTGAATAGCGTCCTCCTTTCGAGGAATGCATCTTTCCGGAACCAGGAGCTTCATCGCTCCTGTCTTTTTTGCCACTGAATTCAGATTTGGAGGGACTAGAGTTATCTGTAAAAGGTTTTTTCCATCCTACCTTTTTTGATGAACTCCGGTCATCAGTAAATTTTCTGGAACTTCCCCTTGAGTCCGTTCGCTTAGGGAATGATTCGCCTTTGTCCTTTTGGTTACGGCTACTTTTTTTAGGCGATGAGCGCCTGGCGTCAAAACTCCCGCCGCTTGATCGGCGTGGACGACCACGGCCCCCTGGAGTTTCCGATGAATTACGGCTGGGCATCGGGTTCCTTTGCGTCAGTGCTGTCTCCTATCGTGTTCACTTCATTGACGAAATCCTTTGGCACTGGAAGTTCAACCAGATCGTTAATTCCAAAGTATTCCATAAATTTTTGTGTGGTGCCGTATAACATGGGCCTGCCAATAGTTTCGGCCTTACCGGTTATTTCAATTAGTCCTTTATCGAGTAATTTCTGCACAGCGTAATCACAATTTACGCCCCTGATGTTTTCTATTTCGGTCTTTGAAATCGGCTGCTTGTATGCAATTATTGACAACGTCTCCATCGCAGAAGTAGATAACCTCTTCTTCGATTGTTGTTTAAGCATAATTCCGATGCTTGCCTGATAGGCTGGCTTCGTCAAGAATTGATAACCACCCGCAGCTTTGTAAAGCTGGAAAGAATATTCTTCACCTTGGAATTTTTCGTCCAGCCGTTGGATCGCACTCACGATATCTTCTTCAGGGACATCAGCATTAAACATTTCCGACAAACAACCCTTGATATCTGATACCCTGATCGGATTAGGCGTGCAGAAAATCAGGGCTTCAATGTGATTTTGTAAGAAGTCCAAAGTGAAAGTGGTTAGTTGATAGTATAATTTTCTCTAATGCTTATTACGCAACAAGTACAATTAGTCTTGCTGCATCATTTTAGCTTCGATGGACTGCGTTGTATGAGGTACAGCGATCAAGCGCTCTTTCGGAATAAGCTTGCCAGTGACTGAGCATATCCCATAAGTTCCGTTCTTGATCCGTACTAACGCATTTTCCAGGTTCATGATATACTTCTGCTGTCTGGCGGCCAGCTGGCTAAGATTTTCTTTTTCAGCTGTCTCAGCTCCGTCTTCAAGCACTTTTGTATTTCCGCCTGAAGTGGCGTCCGTTCCCTCATCGTTGTTTCGGTTCAGGGTCTCTTTTAAGATTCTGTACTCGTCTCTGGCTTTGTCCAGTTTCTTGTTAATAAGGGAAGCAAATTCTAATAACTCGTCTTCCGAATATCTTGTCCTCTCGTCAGCCGAAGTTATCTTCACTGGTGGTTTATGTGCAATTGGTCTTTGATTAGGCACGGGAAAAATATTTAACTGTGGGGGCGCTGGCTTGGCTACTACCGGTGTCGGTTTAACAGGTGCAGGCCTCTCAACCTTTTCAACCTTCTTCGGTGCGACAGCCTTTACTGCCTTTTCTGCCTTAGGTTCTGGTTTATGTACTTTCTTGGGTGCTGCTGCTACCTTCTTAGGAGCAGCCTTTTTAGCCACAACGGCCTTTTTAACCGGAGATTTAGCGACTGCTTTTTTTGGAGCTGCCTTCTTAGGCTGAACCTTTTTCGCTTTAGCTACAGTAGTCTTCTTGGTCTTTGCTGCTTTGGGTTTAGCAACCGATTTTTTCGCGGTCTTTGTGCTAGACTTTTTATTCTTAGCCATAATTGTATTCCCCGTTTGGTAAAAGATGCGCAAAATTATGCGCTCAGGCCCGAAAACAAAAAATATTAGCCAATTAATTCCCGAACCCTCGAATCGGTCAAAATTTGCTACAACTCCCAGGCTGATCATGATTCAATTCTGTCATGCTCCCACATACCTCCGCACTCGTATTTGACGCATTGTACCCAACGGTATAAAGGTTAAAATCTTGTTGCAACAGCCACTCTGTTTAAGAATGTCTTGACCTCTCCGCTATCGTCGAATACCTCGAACACTACCAAATAGTAGCCAACCCTAACTCTGCCGCCGTCGTCGCGGTCACCATCCCAGCGAAAGGCACCTTGCGTGCCCAGGATTTCATTGTTTGCAAGTTGCTTTACCGGATGACCCTGGGCGTCGAGTACCTTGACGTTTGCAACGTATCCCCCCCAATCAAAGTCGTAGTGGATCCTGACAAAATCGGGTTGGCCTATAAGGGGAATAAAAACCTCAGGCTCGATCTGAATTGGATTGTCGTTAAAATCCAAGTCACCCTGGCTGTTGGAGTTAAGGTAGCCAGGCGTTGCATAGCCTGACGTCGTGCTGGAGGACTTCCAATTTTGAGCATCATTGGTAGCGACGTCGAGTGCAATACGCTCCAGGGAAACACCTTCCGGATCTTTGATAAATATTGAATGAAAGGATTTTGAATAATCGAAATGGTCCATAATCACATCATTATTTGCTGCTATGGAAATTGTCCCCGCATCATCATTAAGAGAAGGCATATCATCGATTTCAAAAATGTTTTGTTCGTGGGCTGACGGGTAATCGCCTTTCAATAAATCGAGGTCCTCTGTGAAAACAATGTATTCTCCAGGAGGGAGCAACAGGTCTTTGTCTGATATGAGCGTTGCATTCGTTAT
>DATHIE010000325.1:0-4779 GCA_035316905.1 Chryseolinea sp.
TGCATTTCCTGCAACATCTGTTGCCTCAGTGTTTTTTTCCATAGTCATAAAATTTAAAGTTTATAACTGGAAGTTACGAATTCAATAAAATGAGTTAATGATGAGGGGACTTACAAAAAACTACCGAAGGTTTTGTTCAACGCGTAAATATCGGCCATATGGCCGATATTTCTCCTATATCAGAACGGTTTAGACGTTCACGAAATATCAAAAACAAGCTAAGAAACCAAGCTCGCCGTCACTTGATCCACCGCGGGCCGTTCTAATAAGTTGTACTTCAATATAACCCGCAACACTTCCCCTACACCCCACGCCTGTGCAATACATCCACGCGAAATGTGCGGCGGATCAGCATCAAAGATCTCGGACACCGTTCCTACTCCGGCTTCATTAAGATGGTCGAGGAATTTTTTTATCACACGTGCCGCTTCATCTTTTGCCTTCTCCCCCTTCACGTAAAATAGCGCATCTACATATGGACCTAATAGATAACTCCAAACCGTTCCCTGGTGATAACATCCGTCGCGCATCCAAACGGTTCCGCCATACGCAGGTCCGTACTCCTGATGAAAATTGGCAAGGGTTCTCAGTCCGCGTGGCGTTAGCAAATTGTCCGTAACTGCCTGAAGAACTTTTTTTGCACGATCACCAGACAACAGTGGGAACGGTAAACTCAACGCATAAATTTGGTTTGGTCGCAGGTCTTCATTCCGAATACTTCCATCGATGTAATCGTAGAGATACTTCTGCTTTGGGTTCCAGAATTTTTCATTGAAGGTTTCTAATACTCGTTCTGCTTTGGTTTTGTATTGTGATGCTTCCTCTGACTTTCTAAGCGTTTCCGCAAAGAATTCCATACAACGAAGCGCATTGTACCAGAGCGCATTGATTTCCACGGGCTTTCCCCTGCGTGGCGTTACAATCCAGTCGCCGACCTTCGCATCCATCCACGTGAGCTGCACGTCTTCAGCACCACCTCCCAGCAATTCGTCTTCGGGATCGACTTTGATGTTATAGCGTGTACCTTTGTAATGCCATTGTACAATCTCCTGCAACACAGAAAATATCGATTTCAAAAATGCTTTGTCTTCCGTGCTTTTATAATACGCATGAATAGCATGAAAGAACCACAGTGTGGCATCGATGGTGTTGTACAGGGGCGCTTCTCCGTAATCAGGGAAACGATTGGGTAACATTCCGTCGCTCACATTATCTGCAAATTGTTTAAGAATCTGCTTTGCTTCTTTGGTGCGGCCAATTGCGAGACAAAGCCCTGGTAACGAGATCATCGTATCTCGTCCCCAATCCGCAAACCAGTGATAACCGGCAATGATCGTACTAAGGTCTCCGCGTTTTACGATAAACTGATCCGCTGCCGACATTAATCTTTTGACACTTTCATCCCATAAAAAATCCTTCGTCAGTTTTTCTCTTCGTTTCTTTTCTGCGGCAAGAAGTTTCAGCGCATTTCGCCCTGAAGGATCTTCTGTTGAAATAATCACTGCCAGGCTCTGCCCTTTATTCAATGTCACTGAAAACCTACCATGCGTAAAGAGATCCTCCTGGAATTCAAGACCGCGGTACTGCTCTACCGAATATTCAAAATTGTAATACCATCCCTGCTGCTCAACAAATTCCGATCCCGGAACAGAAATAAAAACCTCTGTTCCATCGGGATAATTCATAGTCCTAAAGCAACCGTCATCAAACAGATAGTGCTTTCCAATAAGGTCGTTGGCGTGACAAAGGCTGTGAAAATCCCGTGACGAACTCAAGGGAAGCAGTTCTAATGAAAATTCTCCCGGGCTATCAACTACTTCGTAAAGAATAACAGTTGTATTTTCTCCGTGTATACAGGCGATGGTCTTTTTTATCTCTACTCCTCCCGCATTGTAAGCAAACGAGGGAAAAATATCGCGATCAAAACCTGTAAGATATCTGTATCCATGGGGATGAATGGCTCCTGGAAACTGGTTGCTCGCCAGCTCATAACTTTTGGTAGCATCTCCACTTTTCACAATGATCGTTTCATCCAACTTGGATAACAACACAGTTCGGCCAACGGGAGGGTGAAGCGCAGCAACCAACAGACCGTGATACCTGCGGGAGTGTGCTCCGGATACTGTACCGCTGGCGTAACCCCCTAACCCATTCGTCTCAAGCCATTCAAGGTTGCGGGCTTTGTCAAAATCTGAAAGGGTCTTTGAATCGAACTTCATCTGATAGTTTGTTGAGTTCCAACTATAGAATCGCTACTTCTTCCTGATCGGCTGAATAAGTTTCGCCACCAGTCCTGTCCAGCCTGTCTGATGCGTGGCTCCCACACCCCGACCGTTGTCCCCGTGAAAATATTCACTGAAGAATATGTGATCACGGAAGTGTTCGTCTTTCTGCAACTTTTCATTCTCACCAAAGACCGGCCGCCTGCCGTCCCCGTCTTTTTTGAAGATGTCGACCATTCTTCTTGAAAGATCTTCGGCAATCTCCCTCAGCGTTCGCATGTTTCCCGACCCGGTAGGATGTTCAACCTTGAAGTCATCACCATAATAATGGTGAAAGCGCTGCAGTGATTCAATGAGCAAATAATTAACCGGAAACCAAATAGGTCCGCGCCAATTTGAATTACCTCCAAATAGTGTGGTATCGCTCTCTCCCGGGGTATACTTTACCCTAAAAGTGCTTCCATTCGCATTAAATGTATATGGATTGTCCAGATGATAACGTGAAAGTGCACGTATTCCATAAGGCGAAAGGAATTCGGATTCGTTCAGCATTCTCTTCAGAAGGCATTTCATTCGATGGCCGCGAAGCAGAGACAACAAATGACGTTCACCCTTTCCTTTTTCTTCCCATCTCGAAATAAGATTTGCAAGATCCGGCCGGTTCAACAAAAACCAACGGAGTCGCTGGGTAAATTCTGGCATAGAGTCGAATAACTCCTGCTCCAGGACTTCAACAGCAAACAGTGGGATCAGCCCGACCATAGAACGGATCCGCATTATCGTGCGGCGATCATCAGGAGTATGAAGTACATCATAATAGAATTCGTCCTCCTCATCCCAGAGGTCCAATCCTTCGGTGGCCATTGCCCCTGCTATGTAAAGGAAGTGTTCGAAAAATTTTGTTGCCAGGCTCTGGTATGTTGGATTCTCCTTCGCCAATTCCAGCGACATCCTCAGCATATTAAGGGTGAACATCGCCATCCAACTAGTTCCGTCGGACTGCTCGATATAACCGCCGGTGGGAAGTTGTGCACTGCGATCAAATACGCCGATATTATCCATTCCCAGGAAGCCGCCCTGGAAAATATTGTTTCCATTGTTATCCTTGCGGTTTACCCACCACGTAAAATTCAACAATAACTTATGAAAGACTTCCTCGAGAAACTTACGGTCGGCTTTACCGCCCTGTAACTTTTGGTCAATTTTATACACACGCCATGTAGCCCATCCGTGAACAGGCGGATTCACATCTCCGAATGCCCATTCGTAAGCAGGGAACTGTCCGTTGGGATGCATGTACCATTCTTTCGTCAACAATCTCAGCTGGTGTTTAGCAAATTCGGGATCCACCATCGCAATAGGGATCATATGAAAAGCCAGATCCCAGGCCGCATACCATGGGTACTCCCATTTGTCGGGCATGGAAATAATATCCGCGTTGTTGAGATGCGCCCATTCTCTGTTTCGGCCGCGTTTTCGCTCTTCCGGTGGCGGTGGCTGTTGGGGATCTCCCTTCAACCATTTTGCGACATCATAATAATAGAATTGTTTGCTCCATAACATTCCGCCAATAGCCTGACGCTGAATATCTCTTTCGTCCTTGTCTGAAATATCTTTCTGCATCTCCTCAAAAAATTCGTCAGCGTCGCTCAGGCGTTCTTTGAAGATCGCGTTGAACTCCTTGAATGGGTCGGCTTGAAAATCCGGCGTCATACGCAGGCGCACCGTTTTGCATTTGCCGGCAGGGATATGCAATTGATAGTGGAATGCTGCTTTAGTTCCTTTTGGATGGCGGTTTACGGCATCTTTATTTCCGTGGATAACGAAGTCGTTAATTCCGTCTTTGCTGGTGCCCTGATGAGCGTTGTTGTAAAGTTTTTGCGAATTTGTTTCGTTCTCACAAAACAGCACGTGTGGTTTTTCCTCAGCGAAAAGGTAATAGCTTCCCATGTCACGATGAGTAATGCGAATACAGGCTTCTTCGTCTTTGTACATTTCTCCTTTATAGTCATCGTCACCCCACGCCCATGTGTTTCGAAACCAGATTTGAGGTAATACGTCGAGCGTTGCTTTTTCCGGACCGCGGTTGTGCACAGTAATTTTTATCAGCAGATCATCGGTATCAGCTTTTGCGTACTCCATGAAGATGTCGAAGTATTTATTCTCGTTAAAAATTCCTGTATCGACCAATTCAAATTCAGGATCGAGCTTTCCTCTGCGCCGGTTTTCGTCAACGAGCCACTTATACGGAAACTCCTGCTGTGGATACTTGTACAGCATCTTCATGTAGGAATGGGTAGGTGTGCTGTCTAAGTAATAGTAATGCTCCTTGCAGTCTTCTGCATGGTTCCCTTCGTTACCTGTAAGACCGAAGAAACGTTCTTTGAGTATCGGATCTTTCTTATTCCAGAATCCCAACGCAAAGCACAACAACTGTTTGTCGTCGCTGATCCCGGCAATTCCTTCCTCGCCCCAACGATACGCTTTACTACGGGCTGCCTCATGTGAAACATATGACCAGGCATTGCCAGAGCGGCTGTAGTCCTCACGAACGGTG
>DATHIE010000326.1:0-7410 GCA_035316905.1 Chryseolinea sp.
AGTGTTGTGTAAGCAGCGTATACGTGGAATGGGGCAAACGCGGCTACTTCCCAGATACGCCACCGCCATCAAGTCACGCAACACTCACATTTCCGAAAACTGATAAAACACAGGGCCCTGTAGTTATGCATTGGATGGACGGTGGAATAAAACCCGAACGGCCCGCAGAATTGGGACCTGACGAATTATTTGGAGATGGAAACAGCGGTATTTTATTTATCGGAACAAAAGGTAAAATGATGGCGAGCGAATATGCAGCCAATCCCAGGCTGTTACCTACATCGAAGATGAATGAGGTTAAGATAAGTCAAACTATTCCACGCGTTCCAGGTAGTGCAGATGGCCATTATGCCCAATGGGTTGAAGGTGCTATTGCCGGTTATGGCAATAAACAACTCAGTTCTTCATTTGATCTAGCTGGACCGTTAACAGAAGCTGTTCTTATGGCTAACCTTGCAATTAGAGTAGCAGATGTTCCCAAGCTGAGAGCTTCAGGTAAAGGATACGATTATCCAGGAAGCAACACCAAATTGATGTGGGACTATCAGAATATGAAGGTTACGAATTACCAGGAGGCTAATCAATTTGTGAAAAGAGAGTATAGGCAGGGATGGAGTCTTGGAGTGTGAGGAGTTAGAAGTTAGAAGTTAGAAGTTAGAATTTAGGAGCGAGGGTGTGGGCGTGTCTACAAGCGTAGACACTCTCACACCTTCCTTCATTACGCACCTAGTAATGTGTAATACGAAAACTAGGAACGACATGACAAGGATTAATATCACCTTACGTTTGCTGTTCAGCTACTTTTTTTCCAGGTGGTCAAGCAACTCCTTGAATTTATCTTGAGGACTAAAATAAACATTTGTTGTCTATACTGATCGGGACTGCCATTTTTTTGCGCCCTGTATGGTTCTGTCTGTTTTTGTGTCAACCAAAGTAAACGTGTAACAATAATTGCTATCTTCACTCCAAATTGGGAATATGGATTTGTTAAAAAATCTGGGCCTTGCTACCTATTTTTTGCTCATGAGCCTAGGTTTATCCGCACAGGTGCCGCGGATCGTTCTCAATCCTCAGGGTCACTCAGGCAAAATTCATAACCTGTTATTCACTCCCGATGAATCCAGCTTGATATCTATTTCCGAAGATAAAACCATTCGGATGTGGGATGTTCGAACCGGCATAATGAAAAATAAATTTGAATCGCAAATCGGTGACGGTTATGAAGGGATGTTCTATGCTTCTGCACTTTCTCCCAATGGAAAGTTGCTGGCCGTTGCAGGTTACCAGGTTAGTACAGCAAAAGAAAATTATATCATTATTATTGATATTGAAAAAGGCATACAGGTAGCAACTGCCGTCGGGCACAGCGATGTCATTTCCGGTTTGTCGTTCAGCGGATCGGGCGAGTACCTTGCCAGTGGCAGTACGGATGGAACGGTACGGATTTGGAAGATGGGAAAGTCTCCTAATCTGGATTTAGTTACGCGTCTGGATATTGGGCTGCGTGTAACGAGCGTGAGCTTCAGTCGGGCTACCGTTGATTTGGCTGTAAGCTGCGACGAAAGCAGGGATGTACTGGTATTTCCCTTGGCGGGCCTTAGAAAAGGTGAAAAACAGTTTACTGCAAAGAGACTTCAAAAACACAAAGGATTTGTCACAAAAGTGGCCTTTTCCCCTGATGGAAGTTATCTTGGTAGCAGTAGTGAAGCCAACGAGCTTATACTGTGGAATGCGCGGGGAGAACTGATTCAGGCAATGGATAAATTAAGACACCCCGTCACTGCGTTTGCATTTTCTTTTGACGCAAAATTTCTTGTCACTTTAGATCAAACAGGTAAAGGCACAACTTTTTCTATTCCCAAAGGGAACGAAATCGGTGGATTCGCTGGCCATGACAATTCTGTTTTTAGCGCCGTTTTTTCCCCGTCCTCCACGAGTAACTACATGGTAGCCTCAGCAGGAGGAAGTAATAATGAAATCCTTTTATGGAATCCTTTAAATGGATCAACTATTAAAAGGATAAAAGGGAAAGGAAGTGCCATCAAAAATATTGCTTTTGGCAAAGGATATGAGCTCTTTGTTTCAAAAGAGGTCTCTGTCGGTGACAGGATCCGATATAAAGCAAGTTTCGATTTTTCAACCCTTAGTGTCAATAAGGATCCATTGCAAATACCCAACACTGTTCAAGTACCTAAGGAGGTTATTCAAACGGGTATGACTACTATTCAACTTCCAAAGGGAAGAGTGATTGAAACCAATGTAGCTATTGATGGCAGGATTCTCCAATACCGAGCACTTGAGAACGGGAGCGTTATAGTTGCAAGTGATTTTTCACTTAAGATGTTTGATAAGAGTGGATTTTTGCATAAGGAGTTCATTGGACATCAGGGATCAGTCCGGACGATATCGGTTAGCGAAGACGGAGAATATCTTGCTTCGGGTGGTGAAGACCAGGCAATCATATTATGGAAACTTTCTGAAGGTGGATTCGCGCCAAGTATGCGAAGCGTTTTCGAAAGTCAAGGTCCCGAATGGGCTGCTTACTTCAGCTCTTTACCTGTAGATTCGCTCACCAGCCAAACAACCAAAAAGGCCTGGGAACAAGTGATCGACTTCCTTAAATCAAATGGACAAAAAGCTTACAAGCGAATCGAAGCGGAGTACAGATCTCTTGGCGAGATTATGATACCATATGTCACGCTATTCCTTGCCGATGACTATGAGTGGGTTTGCTGGTCCCCTAGTGGATATTTCAGCTGTTCTTCAGTAGGCTCAAACCATTCAGGGTCAAAATATTTCGGATGGCACATCAACCGGGGCAATGAGAAACTGGCTGATTATTACAGTGCTGACCAATTTTTTGAAATTTTGTACCGACCTGTCGAAATGGGTAAAAGTGTCCCTGAGGGTAAACGTGTTGAAGATCTGCTGCGTGAATCTGGTGAGCGTATATTTGATTTGAGTAAACTTCACCGCCCGTCTGCGGCGTTTTTTGAACCGTATGCATTAAACGACTCAACAGCAGAAGTGTATCCAGTTGATGGAATACTTATGACAAAGGAGAATAACATTCAATTGAATGTTGAATTATTCGACGGGGGTGCAGGGTTCAAGGAAGTGAATGTATTTCAGAACGGAAAGCTGACGATACGAGATACGGTTCTTGTCTCACGAGGTGAAGGTAAAAAAATCACCCGCACCTACAGGGTCGACTTGACGAGCGCTGAAAATGAATTCAAGGTCAAGGTGATCAACTACTCAAAGGTGGAGTCACGTGCTGACGTTTTGAATATCCGTTATACAGGAGTAATACGGGCCACTTCTTCGCTTTATGTTTTATCTGTGGGTATAAATAAGTACCAAAACTCAATCTATAATCTCAACTATGCAAAGTCAGATGCAACTTCTTTTACAGATAAAATAACAAATGGAAATTCACGGATATTTAAATCAATATATAAAACGGAGATATACGATACAGACGCTACCCGACAGAATATTCTGAAGGGATTTGAATCCATCATTGCCCGTGCGAAGCCCGAAGACGTTTTTGTTTTCTACTATGCAGGACATGGTACGCTCAATGAGGAAAATGGTGA
Organism: Chryseolinea sp.; assembly: GCA_035316905.1. Taxonomy (GTDB): domain Bacteria; phylum Bacteroidota; class Bacteroidia; order Cytophagales; family Cyclobacteriaceae; genus Chryseolinea. Next base: position 3,600 of record DATHIE010000326.1, read on the forward strand.
GCATTTTTATCTTGTACCAACAAACGTAACCCAGCTCTATGGGGACGCCGCACAATTAAATTCAAAAGCGATTTCCGGAGAGGAATTAAAAAACTTTTTCACCCTGCTAAAGGCACAAAAGCAACTAATGATTATGGATGCATGCCACTCAGGCGCTGCGGTTACGGCAGTCGCTTCTGTTAAAACCCGCTCGGCCCCATCGGATGAAAAAGCAATAGCGACTTTGGCCAGAAGTTCGGGGATTGCAATACTTGCCTCAAGCGGGACAAAACAATTTGCCTCCGAATTTGAGCAACTCGCGCACGGAACATTTACATATGCATTGTTAGAGGCATTAGATGGTAAAGCCGATAGAGGAGGTGACGGCCTGATTACTGTAAATGAAATTAAATTGTTTATTGACCAGCGTGTGCCGGAACTAACTCAACAATTTGGAGGTAAAGCGCAATATCCAAAGGGTCTACAGTCCGGCGACGACTTCCCAATATTCGTAATGGAGTAAAGATTGAAAGGCCACTGCTAAGAGCTTATGATAACGACAGTCTATTTTAACACTGAGATCATTTGAGATTGACTTTTTTTATCACCGCCTGTTGAATTCGCGTACTCAACGACGCAAATATAATTTCCTACGCTCAGTCCGGTAAAATCGAAATCAGCCTGTTTAGAATCGTCCGTGTCATAATTGGAAAAATTAATCCAGGATTTGACCGTTACTCCCCAGCGATTAATCAGTTGTACTCTGTTTTCAGGGTACAACTCAATATTTTCAATGTATAGAACATTATTCTGGTCATCAGCAGTATTCGGCGTAATGAAAGCGTGAATAACAGGCTTAATGCCTTCCGGATCCTCATCGGCCTCAATATCAAAGGAAGAACTGGTAGCATCTGCCAGGCCTACAGTGTTTGTAGTCGTTAGAGTAAGGCCAACACCAGCTGCCCCGAATGTGATAGCTGAACTTATTCCCAAACCTGAAGCGAATGACACAGTTGGGCTTGAATCTAACAGTCCCTGCGAAGTCAGACCCGCCGAACCTGAGAAATCAAGATCACGGTTTTCATTTGCGTCTACTGCTTCAAGGCTAACAGGCGGAGTCATGTCCACATTTACTGACGCGGTCGATGGTTGTTGGATGAATTTTAGCTTTGTGGCAATAACCTCTATTCGGTTACTGTTATTCACCGTAGATGAAACGGCACCCCCCCCGTTAGCCGACGCCAATCCGGAGCTGGCTGCCTGCGTAGTAGCTGCGGTTATAGTAATTGAAAACTGCTGATTATCCGTAACCTGATCTAGAAAACTTATTCGTATTGTAAAAGAAGCAGTATTATTATCCCCACACGTAATTGTGAGATTGGAAAAACTAATTTGCTGCGAGGTCACAGCCTTTTCGGTGCCAGCAAGCTCCGCGGTACCCGATTCATCGTAAAGGGCGATCCGTCTGATCAGCGTATAGTTAGACCCGAGATCTAAGGTGATTCCGGTTATAATGGTTGGAAGAAGGTCAGGATCCGTGATGGAGGGCCCGCCGTCACGAATGTCGAATTTTGCAACGTTCAGACTGCTTGACGAGTTCTGAATATTATTGGTTTCCTGGAAGGAGATGTAATCGATATTCTGCGGATAGTTGAAACTGTTGTTCGCAACGATATCAGAAAGGTTGCTGGTGCCCGTGCCCGGCGCAAATGTAATATTTGTATTAGTCACCATAATGGCGGCATTGCCCACTGCGTCAATTCCTGCGAATGCGACAGAATAAATAGCAGCGTTGACAAGTGTTGGGTTGTTGGTAAGCGTGATATTACTGTGCGGTCCGAGCGTTAATTCGGTGCCTGTTAATGTTTGAGTATGTATTGTTCCATCTGCACTGCCGCCAGTTCTGGTCCAGGTGACCGTGCCTGATGCGATAGCTTCCGATAGTGTGTAGGAAACTTTAGTATCAGAAACAGTCGAGTTTGATGCAGGCGCGGTCGCCGAAATTACGGGAGCCGTCTGATCGACTGCATATATCTGTCCCGTTGTGAAGTTCGAAGAATAGTTATTGCCTGCAACATCGTTAATTGTCGCCGTGTTCAACACATCAAGTTTCGCGGTCCCTGAACCTGAAACTGTCGGTACGGTAATGTTATAAGTTGTCGTGTTTACTGCGGAAACAGAAATCGTCCCACTGGTTAAACCTGTGAATGTTTTGGTGAAATCAGCAGCGGCCACATTCACAACTGCTTCGCTAAACATTACCCGGAAAGTCAGGCTGGTTGCATTCGTGGGGCTGGACACGGGTGTTTGGTAATTGATCGATAGAACTGTTGGAACCGTTACATCAATCGGATCATTGGCTTGGGTAATCGCTGTTGTATAGGGGGCACTATTGCCCCCGGAACCGTTGATTACTACATTGACGGGTATAGTACTTCCGGCAGGTACATCACTGCCTCCGGAAGCAACAGTGAATTGCGCGGTATAGGTCGTGTTATTTGTCTTTACCAGATTCGAAAGTGCAAATCCGGCAATTGTTGAACCCACAGGTAGAGTAAGCACCGCCGGATCACTGTTGACCGAAATAGTAGCGGTGACGACGTCTCCGATTTTCATGGGTGAATTCGGAATGGCCACGGCAGTAATGACTGGAACGCCCGCATTGCTGGTAGTGAATGTAATACTAGCAGCCACTGTTGCATTGTTGCTCGCGTCTTCAACAGGATTTATTTCCACATAATAAACGGTATTGAAGTTCAGGTCTGACGTGGGGTTAACGGTAATGATCCTGTTGGTGCCGTCGATGGTCGCTGAGAACGGCACCAATGCCCCGGCATTATTGGTGAGTTTCAGCTCCACCAAGGTTGACAGATCACCTGTTGTAATGGCCGTATTGTCAATTTTTCGCACGGCCTCATCAAAGGTGATGGTAATGTTCCCTGCAGGGGAGAAATTAATACTTCCGTTAAGCGGATTGAAAGCGAAAATGGGGGCTTGCGAGTCTACTGTGTAGGTGACGTTTGTATGGGTCACCACAATTGCAGCATTCCCAACGGCATCGGTACCCGCGAAAGCAACAGAATAAATGGCACCGCTCACCAGCGTTGGATTATTGGTAAGTGTAATGTTCGTATGTGCACCGATTGCTAATTCTGTTCCTGTTAATGCTTGTGTATGAATGGTACCATCGGCAGTACCTCCGGTTCTGGTCCAGGTGATACTACCTGAAGCGAGGGCTTCGGATAACGTGTATGATACCCTCGCATCTGAAACGATGGAACTTGAAGTTGGTGCTGTAGCCGAAAATACAGGCGGCGTTTGATCAATGGAATAAATCTGGCCGGTAGTAAAGTTGGATGCGTATGCACTGCCACCTGCATCTGTGATGGTTGCAGTATTAAGCACATCCAATCGCACGGTACCATTTCCAGCTACAGTAGGGACCGTAACGTTATAGGTAGACGCATTGACGACAGCGACCGAAACTGTCCCCGAGGTAACTCCTCCTGTAACTGTCTTCGTGAAATCAGCAGGATTTACATTAAGCACCGCTTCGCTGAAGATCACCTGGAAAGTTAAACTTGTGGCATTGGTAGGACTGGTAGCAGGAGTTTGATAGCTGATTGAAGTGACTGTCGGTAAAGTATTATCAAATGTTACATTCGTGTTAGTCACAACGATGGCATTATTACCCACGGCATCGGTACCCGCGAAAGCAACAGAATAAATGGCACCGCTCACCAGCGTTGGATTATTGGTGAGTGTAATGTTGGTATGTGCACCGATTGCCAATTCAGTTCCTGTCAATGCTTGTGTATGAATGGTACCATCG
>DATHIE010000327.1:0-16848 GCA_035316905.1 Chryseolinea sp.
CTACCTCGTCTACAATCATATCCTTTGAATGAATTGCTGTTTTCAATGATATGCCCTGCAAGGTCTTGCATCGGCTCAACGCAACATATAGCTGTCCATGCGCGAATGCCCCTCTTCCCATGTCAATGATTACTTTATCAAACGTGAGGCCTTGACTTTTATGGATCGTGATCGCCCATGCAAGTCGGATGGGATGTTGTATGTAGGTACCTTGTGTTACGAAAGCGATGGTATTAGTTGCCTTATCCCAGGTATAGGATTTGTTTTCCCAGGATACAGGCTCCACTTCATGCACCTTGCCATCCTGAAACCTTACCTTAATAACTTTCTCTTCAAGCGATTCGATCTTTCCAATACTTCCATTTACCCATCGTCCTTGAAGATCGTTTTTCACCATCATCACTTGTGCGCCTTCCTTCAGTGCCAGCCTTGAAACCGTCGGGTAAAGGTTCTCCGGAAAACTTCCGTCAACGGCTGCGTTAAATGTGAACGACGGACCAGGCAAAGCCAAGAGATTTTTTTGATTGACCAAATCAGCAATTGCATTCACTGAGCTTAATGTAATGGTGAAATCATCATCAATACTTGCGCCGTCACGATAACAGCGGTTTATTTCATCAAAGTCATCTGCTGTCGCTATGCCACTCCGGATTCTGTTGAGCAAGTAAATAAAGTTTTCATCGTGCTGTCGATAGATCTTCTTCAACTCTATCATAGAAGGCTGAAGGGATCTGAAGGCATCAGCGCTAAAAAAGTAAGGACTTTCATAACTGTTCTCGTCTTCATAAGACTGACCGGTCCGTACCACCACAGGTGAAAGCTGAAAAATGTCACCTATAAAAATTACCTGCTTGCCACCAAAAGGCAGTTCAATGTTTGAGTTGATTCTCAACGCGTAGTCAATTGCATCAAGGATGTCAGCTCTTACCATCGATATTTCATCAATGATCAGCACTTGCATTTTTTTGATGATCCTTGACTTCGGCTGACCTTTTGTCCATGGGCGTATTTCCGGATCATTTTTCAGCAGTGGCCTTAGGGGAAATCCAAAAAAAGAATGAATGGTGCTTCCTCCCACATGGAGTGCCGCAAGTCCCGTTGGTGCGAGTACAATATTTTTCTTTGACGTGTTCTTCCGGAAGTAATTCAGTAAAGTCGATTTTCCCGTACCAGCTTTACCGGTGAGGAAAAGGCTGTTCTCGGTAAACTCCATATAGTGATACGCAGCGGCGAGATCTTCTTCCAGTCGAAATTCCGGGGGAATAGCAATTGCATCGCGATCGTCATGGTTGCGAATCTTCTTTTTCATTACCCAACGTTAATGAATTCCCGATGCAAAAGACCGGGGCAAAGCACATAAAAAGCGTTACTGATCCGAGGAACGAGGGGCACGCCTAAATTATTTGGTGATTTAGAGATTTGGCAATTTGGTGAACTTGTGTAGCGAATTTTGGGATGTGACCTTATCAACGCTTGAAGCACGCTTTAACTGTTGCTCCTTATTTTTACTTTTCAGATTATGATCGTAATATCTTACATAATCTAAACTTGTAATCGGAAAACATCTATTGATACAGATGGTTAATCGGAAATTTTACCTGGCAACGGAAAGAGCATTACAGTCGATGACTACAATCCGTCCCCGGTCCCCTTATACGTCATCCAATCTACCTCGAGTTCATATGGTTTTAGGGGCTTCTCCAGAGAATTGGGATTGGTGACGACTGACCAATCTTTGGTATGCCAGAAGTTGAGGCGGTATCGGGACTCATTCTGCGGGATGCCTCGTTGCGATCCGCGGTAGTCCCACAATACCACGGTATCGGATGTTACCGGGTGCAACATCCACCAACGTAGATGATCGGGATGCCAGTCGAACCCATAGGTATAGAATTGAGATGATGCGTCGAAGTCGTCGATAGCCTTGATTGTTTCAGGCTGGTTTTGCAATCCCGTGAGCGGGTAACGTGTACCCTGGTGGCCTTCACGGTAGGTCGTTTCGTAGATGGTTCCTTTGGCCAGGTTGATGGTACGACCTATTCGTTTCAGCGCACCGTGCGGACCCGTCCACGTTCCCACATAGATAACCGTTGGGTCGGCGATAAGCCACTCAAAGTCAACTTCGCTAAGTCCCAAGGAATCATCCATATGATAGGTGAAATAGCCTACCACGGCGCCGACGTTAGGCTGTTCGCTTCGCACGTCGGGCACACTTAGCCGGGCCGAGTATGAGCCATAATGTGTAAACTCGTTCGAGATAATTTCCGGTCCCCGTCCGGCACCGGGGGGATCGCTCGGGTCTATTTTGAAAGACATAACACTTGTACCGGGCTCCGTCGACGAATCCAACCCGAAGGCCCGGGTGAAGTCCGCCTTGTTGCCGCCTGATGCATAGCTGAAGTGCTTAGGGGAGCCACCGTCAAAATCTTCGCGGAAAGATTTATAAGGGGGTTCACCTATCGCGGCGGAGAGAAACAAGCATAAGATGATTGCTTTTGGTACCAGTGATTTCATGGTGACTCGATATTGATGTAGAGTATTGAAGTTAATATATTCCTTTTGCGCATAAGGCAAAAATGATTTTATATGAGACCTGACTGGCGTCAATCAACGTGGAGTTAATGGCTTTAGGTCACGTTAATTGTGATTGTCGGGTTAGCGATGGCGAGACTTGTGCCTGAAATGAATCCAGTCTTCTCCATTGGAGTCCTACGGACGCACTGGCATCAATCAATGTTTCGGTTAATGGTTACAGGCTATGTTAATTATGATTGCTAATTTTAACTAGATAATTAGCTATTTCTTCCGTCGTTGTTTAACATAGTTGGTTTAAAATATTCCAGCGTACCGCAGTGGTTGATTTAACACGGAGGCACACGGGCGCGAAGGGTACTCCAAAAGAATATTATATTGGACTTCGCGGTACTTTGCGTCCTGGCGCCCTTGCGGTTAATGCATTTAATTTTTCAAGTCCTAACTCATAGGTCCTAGTTCGAGCGCTTCACAATCGAACGCATCAATGTTCCATTTAAGAACAACATCAAATACTCACACTCGGTTTTTAGTTTGAATGCCACGAAATTGGGTCTGGCCCAACATTAGAGAGACATTAGCAAAGAACGAACTAATAACGAACGGCAAAAATGCTCCTCAACTACCTCAAACTCTCCCTTCGCGTGCTGGCGAGAAATCCATTTTTTACTTTCATCAACGTGACAGGGCTGGCCATTGGATTTACCGCCTTCTTCTGCCTTTTCGAATTTGCGAAATCTGAGTTGAAGGCTGATCAATACCACAAAGATTCGGAGCGCATCGCCAGGGTTGGCTACAATTGGCGCTGGTCAGTAGATCAAGGACAGACTTGGGGGTTTATGAAATTCGGGGGTGGTCTTGCCTACTGGTTTCCTGAAATTGCAGACGTGTACCCCGAGGTAGAAAGTTTTGTTCGGCTTCGAACGGTTGGTGATTTTGTGTTTTCACGAGATATAGGTGACGATCCGGAATCTTTTAACGAGAAGAAGGTGGCGATGGCCGACACCAACTTTTTCACTTTTTTCACGGTGCCGTTGATCTACGGGGATGCAGAGAATGTATTGAAACAACCTGGCAGCATTGTGCTGAGCCGCGCCACTGCCGAGAAATATTTTGGGAGGGAGAATCCTGTCGGTCAAATGATTCATCTCCTGAATTATGACTCTTCATTCCAGGTGTCTGGCGTTTATCAAAATCTACCTCACAACACGCATCTGGATTTCGACTTAATTATCCCCGAAAATTTAAACATTTACAATGTTAACCCAACTGGCTTTTATCATACCTATGTCAAACTAACTCACTCGGATTTCGGGGCATTTGAAAATAAACTGAATCAGAGGAAGAAATACTTTTTTGATCGTTATGTCAATAACCGTCCTTATCGCGACCCGGATTTTTATGTGCAGCCCCTTCATGAAATTGCTTTTAGTGCTTTCCATTCAGGAGATTGGTTTATTCCGAAGTCGAAACTTCTTCTCACCACTCTTGCTTTAATTGGTCTTGCTGTTATTGCCATGGCCTGGGCCAATTATGTAAATCTTTCTATTACCCGCACAAAGAGAAGGTTTAAAGAAATTGCAACACGCAGGGTTTCCGGAGCAAAAGGTGTTGATATGACGATTCAGTTCATGGTCGAAGCCGCAATGGTTAATGTAATGGCTATCACTCTTGCTCTGACATTGATCCAGGTAATTAGAACTCCTCTTTCAACTTTTTTCGGCATTCAAGTTGCCGCCCTTAGTTCGCTTAGCGCAACTTCGACAATCATGTTAAGCTCGATAGCTATGGTAGGTATCCTGGCAACCGGAATTTATCCGGCAATAATTTCATTTGGTATCAACCCCCAGGACTTGTTTAGAAAGAGCTCCATTTCGGGCGGTAGAAGAATGCTTCCAAACATCCTGACCACCGGCCAGTTTATCGCGGCCATCACCTTCATACTTTTAAGCTCTGCCATCATGTGGCAAATCGATTACGTTCTTTCCGTTCACCCAGGGTTTACCCGCGAGGGAGTTATTTCAATTGATGCGCCTGTAATGAAGCCGGATAACTACCGTCAGATTCTAGGCACATTAAAAAAGGAACTGGCCAGACTTCCCGATGTTGCCAAGGCCACAGCTTCCAGCCATCATATTCACGAAGGTCGCAATCTGGCCATCAAAAAAATTGGTGCAGATAATTCAACTGCCGTTGATGCCATAGAGGTCGATGAGAATTTTGTGACGTTGTTTGATTTGAAAATGGTAGCCGGCAGGAATTTCGTAGAGGATGACGATCCGACAGCAATAATTGTCAGCCGCGAGGCGGCAAGAAAACTCGCGTTTCGTTCAGTCGAAGACGCGGTTGGTTCAAAAGTGCTCGCGGCACCGAACGCCGGTTCAACGTTCGCCGATGTGTGTACGATTGTAGGCGTTTTTGAAAATTATCGAAAAGCTTCATTTCTTAATGGGAGTAATTCGCAGCAGACCCTGGAAGGTAGAGGAACCATTCTATTGAATGAAGGCAAGCCTTTATTCTCGAATTATCCACCTGGCGCAATTTCGGTCCGATTGGCTAGTGGCCAGCCTGTAGGTGAAACGATTGTTAAGATCGAAAAAGTTTTTACACAACATTTTCCTGGTTCGGAATTCAGTTGGTCGTTTCTCAGCGATAAATTGGCAACCTCTTACAACCAGGAAAAAACTGCCCGCAACCAATTAATCCTTTTTACCGGGCTTGCGATTTTCATAGCATGCCTGGGTTTGTTGGGAATGATCACAGACAAGGTTGTTGAAAAGAACAAAGAGATAGGAATTCGAAAAGTTCTTGGTGCAGAACTGGGGCACATTGCACAGATACTTCTCGGCAATACAACCAGGCAAATTGCTATCGCTTCGGCAATTGGGATTCCGATTGCATTCTACCTGATCCAACAGTATTTGATGAAATTTACCGAACGAATTGAACTGCGGTGGTGGCATTACGTTAGCCCAATTGCAATGCTGGTGATCATCCTGCTGGGCACGGTTGCAAGTGTTTTATGGAAAGCGGCGAAGAGTAACCCGGTGGAAGCGCTTAAATATGAATGAACCCGCTGGGGCGGCACGTTGTCCGTTATACGTTAATCGTTAATCGTTAATCGTGGTGTGGGATTGCATGCGGGTGTGATGCTGAGATACAACGATTAACGGACAGGGAATTCTTGTTTGGTATTACTCCCTCACTTCCCCTCGATTATCTGGCCAATCACATGCAGCCAGTTTAAGCCGAGGATCTTTTTGATCCGCTGATCGTTATAACCAAACTTTTGCATCGCGATGGTTATCTGCGGATAGTCGCTGATGTCTTTAATTTCGAGCATTTTTCTTTTTTAATTCGTAAGGATCTGCTTGGCTGGCAAAATTTCGAATAGGAAAATAATGCAGATGGCGCTCTGCTTTCTTTCAAATGTTGTCATAAGGTGACTTTTCATTCACTGCTCCCGGAATAAACGATCTATTTAGGCCGGGCACCCGCAGTCGTTAAACTGCTGAGTGTAATTCTCGGCAAGGCGATGCGAGAGTTACTGTCGATTAAGGTTTCTTTGTGTGTGCTCGTTTGGTTAGCCAAAAGCTTTATCAATGCAGGGTCAATGAGATCACAAAGGATGCACAACGATCACGACGTGAAGCGCTAAAAATGCGTCTTGTGTTTTGTGGTTCTTGATGGACATTGTGACCCTGCACTTGGACGCCCGGTCGGTCACAGAGGAACGAGGGACGATAAGTCTCGGATAAGATCGCTATTTTTATTAGATTGAGAGAAACAACATAGAAGCGTGATAATCCAGGAAATCTCGACGACAAGTGTTCAAATACGTGAGCATTATTTAACGATTAAATCCTCAAGCCATGCCAAAATTTGTAATCGAACGCCATATCCCCAATGCGGGAAAGCTTACTGCCGAGCAGCTCCGGGCCGCTTCACAGAAATCTCGAGAAGTGTTAGCCAAACTTGGGTCAGACATCCAATGGATTCACAGTTATGTCGCTGGTGATAAAATTTATTGCATCTACCTTGCCCCCTCCGAAGAATTGATTTTGGAGCACGCAAGACTGGCGGGTTTTCCTGCTGATAAAATTACCCTCCTGAGTGCTGTAATCGACCTTTCAACTGCCGACTGAGATCTACATTCATGAGAGGCGTCAGCAACCGTTCCTAAATCAGGATTCAGTTTCAAAGAATGAAAGAAGCAAAAACGCAAGAGCTCCTGGAAAGAATCTGGAACCTTGAAGAAAAGCTGAAAGAAGTCACTGAGGCGCTGCGACAGAAAAACAGGGAGCTGGAAATTGAATTCGTCCTGGAAAAAGTGCGAGCGACGATCACAGGTCCAAGTGCAACCTTAGCTGAAGCGTCTGCCTCGCTGTATCGGTTGATAAATGAAATGGGCATCGTAACCGACCGCATCAGTATCGGCATTTTTGATGACCCTGGCGAAGCAATAGAACTTTGGATCACTGCAGGAGCCGGCGATGAAGGCATCACGCAAATGCTCGATTATTTCAGCTTACATGTACACGCGGTATTCGAGAACATTTTTTCAGCCCGCAAACAAAGCAAACCAGATACCGTAATCGTTCTAACAGGTAATCAGTTAAGGGATTATTACCGCATAGTGTCAACCCACTTGCCGCAGCAGGGGAATCACGAAAAAAAAATTCCTCCTGAAGAATTTTTCAATACGTTCCTTTTTTCTCACGGTGCAATAAATGTAAACACCACGGGACCTCTATCTCAAGAAGCTCTATCAATTTTGACAAAGTTAACCTCAGCTTTCGGGTCAGCTTATCCTCATTTTCTGGGCGTCCAAAAAGCGGAGGCACAAACACGCGAGATACAAAGACAACAAGCACTTGACAGGGTTAGGGCAGAAATTGCGTCCATGCGAACAATTCGTGATCTTGACAAGATTACTCCACTTATTTGGAAAGGTCTTTTGGATCTCAATGTTGAATTCACTCGCTGTGGCGTCTTTATAGTGAATGAAACGGAACAGGTCGTTCATGCCTACCTTTCATCCGCAAGCGGCAACTCACTCGGCGTAATGAAACTTCCATTTGATAGTCTTGACACTATAAAAAAGATTGTACAAAGTTGGAAAGAAGGCGAGATCTATCGCGATTATTGGAATCGCCAACAGTTTGAATCCTGGGTTCAGGCAATGGTTGAAATGGGCCAGGTCACAGATATTGAAAAATTTCTCGCTTCTGATTCCACATCTGAATCACTTTCGCATAAATTTACTCCATTTGCTCAAGGCATGCTTTACGTTGGAGGTCATGAATACATCGATATTGACCAACAAGTCGACCTGGTAAAATCCCTTGCTGACTCTTTTTCAGTTGCCTATGCGCGATATGAAGATTTCATACAAATAGAGACTGCAAACAAAAAATTGGAGGCAACGTTGGCGGAACTAAAGGCTACTCAATCACAGCTGATCCAATCCGAAAAAATGGCAAGCCTGGGTGAACTCACCACGGGCATCGCCCATGAAATTCAGAACCCTCTGAACTTCGTCAACAACTTTTCAGAAGTGAGCAGTGAGTTAATTGATGAAATGAAAGCTGAACTTGCAACCGGCAACTTTATACCGGCAACCGAACTAGCTGAGGACATCAAACAAAATCTGGCGAAGATCACCCATCACGGCAAGCGTGCCGATGCGATTGTAAAAGGAATGCTGCAACACTCCCGAACCAGCAGCGGGGTAAAAGAACCTACGGACATAAACGGCTTGTGCGAAGAATACGTCCGTCTCGCTTTTCACGGCCTGCGAGCCAAAGACAAAGCATTCCATGCGAAATTTGAAACCGATCTTGATACAACCATTCCAAAAATCGCGGTAGTACCTCAAGACATCGGAAGGGTTGTGTTGAACTTGATCAACAATGCGTTCTATGCCGTGAACGAAAAAGCGAAAAGTGAAACACAAGACGACAACGGAGAAAAGAAGTACGAACCGCAAGTGATAGTTTCAACAAAAAATCTGGGAAATAGAATTGAAATTAGAGTGAAAGACAACGGCAATGGAATCCCTGTATCCATCAGGGAAAAAATCTTTCAGCCATTCTTCACTACCAAGCCCACTGGACAAGGAACCGGTTTGGGATTATCACTAAGTTATGACATTGTGAAGGCTCATGGCGGAGACCTGAAAGTTGTGTCTACGGTCAAGGCCGGCACTGTTTTTATCGTCGAATTACCAGCATCGGGTAATTGATAGCGGTAGCCGTTTCAAGTTCGAACATTTCTCTTTTATAATTCGTAAGGATCTGCTTTCGAATGGCTTCTAAGATCGCGGATGAACGAATGCAATTTCCACAAGGCGAAGGATTATATCAAATCGTTTTGATGCCGTCATCCTGAGCTGTGGTGAGTGCTCAGAATAACGGATTGCAGTTTTATCGAATGGTCAACATCACACCGTGAATGCATACAGCGAAGGATCCCCATCAGCAATAGCATCCCGCAATTAATAGGATTTATTTTATCGTTCATGAGATCCTTCGTAGTAAGGTACTTTCATAGTATTGTTAGCTTAGAGATATATTGCAGGCGATATCGAGCTTGCAGAGCACAGCTCAGGATGACGGAGTAAAAAATAGGCTGCCATTAAACGATTATCAGTCCCCACGGCTACCGATGTTTAAAAGTTTATCCGCCTCCACCTAATAATGCACTGTAATAACTGCGTTGAGGGTTGACTGAATTTCGTTCCATTTACCAAAGCTCGTCTTTCGCTCGAAGGTTCTAAGAGCGCTTGTTTCAGGCGTCTTGCCAGTTTCAACCATAAGACCTGTGAATGGAGGAAGATCCTTGAAGCCAGGCCAGTCCATCATGTTTCCGTGGTATTTGTACGATGGGTACGGAAGGTCTGCGGATGGAGCGATGTATTCCACTTTTTTATTTGCAGCCAGATATTGTTCTTTCTTCCATTTTTCCCAGGCCCGGAGTCCGCTCAGCATCCGTGAGCGAGTTTGCTGGTTATCGATCCACTCGAAGGCAACAAAGAATTTTTTCTTATTAACGATTATGCTATGTTTCGACAGATCGAACCTAAGCCACCCGAAACGTTTATTCTCCTGCAGCAGAATTTCCTTTTCCCCTAACTCTTTGCCAGGGCAATTGAGAATAGAATCATAGTCGAAGAAATGCAGCCTCAAGGTGAGCGTATCCTTCGAGTTATACATGAGCCGCACTTGTAGCTTCTCTACATAAACAGGATTAGCGGGGGCTTCAACCAGTAAAGCCACAGCTCCGCCTCCCTGGATCGTGTCGAGAGGTAGAATGCCATCTTTGCACCCATCCAGCCAAGTCGTGCAATGTTAGTTTTCAGCTTCTTCGCCACTATCGTGACTTCGCTCAGCATTTTAGACGATGGGTTGAGTTGTATTGTAATACGGCCAGAAGCGTTTTGTATCGCAACCTTTTGTGTGTCGAAACCCATGTATGAAAAATATAGCGAGTCATTCAATAGTGCCGAAGGTAGCGTGATCTCGAAGCTGCCATCGGGATCGGAGAGTGTCCCGGCATTTTTTTCAGGAACGCCAATATTTACATAGGACAAAGGAATGCCCTTCTCGTTAACCACTTTGCCACTGATTGTGATCGCCTCCTTCCTTCGCGCAGCGCATTGATCCCAAAATCGAGGTGTCGTTGCAAGCGAATCCAGGAGCAGAAGGCAGTCGCCATGAATGAATATCTCAGACAACCGAATAATGATTGGGTTATTTAAGTTTCTGCGATTGTGGGTGTAGACTATTTTGTTCTTCAGATCGTAAACGTTGGAATAAACAGTCAAAGAATCCTGGTGAGTTTTTCGCAGGATCGACAACATGTTGTCGATTGTTGCCTCGGGCGATTGAATCAGATGTTTTTGTGCAGCACCAAAGCGCCAGCAGGTTGGCTCGTCACTAAGTTCGGGATGCCATTGATTGAAGTTTGTCTGCAAGAGCGTTTGCCCCCTGACAGGCATTATATCCAACTTGTGATTATGGACACCTATCAGCGCGGCCTCACCGGAAGCATCCGCAAGCATGATAGTCGCTTCCGAAAGCTCAGGCACCTGATAGTCTTTAATTATTGCGATGGCCTCGCGCACTGTTGCAGCCTTATCAAGTAACATTTGCCAGACATATGTGTCCGTTTTTCTTTTGTCATTCTCGAATGTTATTTCTTGGTGCGGGGTGTGAGCCGCGTCGAAGAACAATCCTTTTTCATTCATTCCTCCCTGCGCCCATCCTTCAGAGGCGAATGTAAAAATCACTGACCCATATTTTCCCCCTGAAGGGGGTATTATGCGTACGGCACCATCGCTGGCGAACCAATCTTCATGGTTGGCAACAAGAATGTTTTCTCCATTGCGAACAAAAAGTATAAAACAAGCCCTGGTGTTAGGGGTTATCGCAAGCAAAAAAAGCAAGATGACAGCGCAAAACTTCATGATATTAAGATGACAAATTGTGAAAGGAGGTTGCATCTTAGTGGTTGCTGATCCCCTGAACCGAGAATCTTTAGAAATAATTAACCCTTGACGGCTTATCAATCGATAAAAAAATCCAAATGAAATTAATGCTGGGTCACAAAGGCCACGAAGACGAAGTTCACGATGAATTTTCTCTTTGTGATCTCCCGATAGCTATCGGGAGTGCAAACTTAGTGTCCGTCGTGATCCTGCATTTTATTTGCTATTGAGTCCCACAACGGAGGCTATTCTTTGCTTTCCGTTTCCAATAAGAGAAAACGTTGTTTTAGTTTATCCCGATTCTCTTCCGCTCCTCGTCTTGACCATTGCGTTTGCGCATCGCATCTCCAGTCTTGCCAATGGTGTAAGAAAAATTAAGCCTTACGATGCGCGTTTCAGGATAGTTATTGAAATGTATATCAAAACCTGGGTATACAACACTGTTCCGTGCACGGTTGGTGTAAAAGATATCCGTAACATTTAAACGCAATGAGCCTTTTTTTCCGAACATCTTTTTTTGCAACCCCGCATTCACGGAACCTAATGCCTCAGTCTTAATGAGCCCTGACACATTCGAAGCATTGTACACCATCGTAATTTCGCCGGTCAGATCCCACGGTAATGTTATGGTTTGCGTGATGGTAGCGACCCCGCTGAATTTCCCAACTTCATAAACACCATTCAGGAACGGGGGGTTAAAATGATTGTAAAATAAATTGAAGTTGCTATTGATAATCCAATTCCTGTTGATTCTTATGGGCGCGTTTACCGTGATGTAATAGTTTTGGAACGTGTCAAAATTTTTCTTCATGGCATATTCGGATACCTGGTCTTCATTCATCAGTATCACAAACGCGATATATTGTGAAGTAGTACTGTACCCTAGATTGATGCCGAAGTCCTTTGCGATCGTCTGTGAGAATTGGAAGTTGTGCGTGTACTGTGGTAGCAATGTCGGGTTTCCCTTCGAAGCGCTGAACGGGTCGAAGTAGAAGACATAGGGGTACAAATCGTTGTAGGCGGGCCGGTCAATCCGATAAGTGTATGCAAAGCCAAATTGATAATTCTCCCGCAAGCTGTGACTTAGAGTGATGTTTGGAAACACCCTAAAATAGTCCCGCTCGATGGACAGCTGTGTTCTTTTCGAAAAACCATTATAGTGAGTCTGCTCTGCCCGCAATCCCAACTGGGCATCAAATCCCAACAATTTTGTTTTCAATGTAACATAGCCAGCCCCAACCTTTTCTGTGTAATCGAAATCGGTTGACCTTGTCAGGTCTGTTTCAAATTGCCCGTTTTGGTTATTGGTGAAAATTATTTCGTTTATGGTGTTTACATAACTGAACTTAACGCCGGTCTCCAGGGAGGTTTGCTTATTCAAGCGATGAGTATAGTCCATTCGCATGGTATAGATATTAAATGAAGATGGCTGGTCGCTCAGTATATTGTATTGTTTTTTGAGGATGTCTGCCTGCCCGAATTGTTTTATCGTAAAGTTATCATTGAGCTTAAATTCATAGTTTGAGTAGTCAACATCTATGGATAATTCGCTACCTGTGCGTGGAAAAAGATGCCTGAACCCAATCGAGCTTGAAATGTTGTGCCAGCGATATCGCTGGTCGTTGGTCAACGTAAAAGTTGAATCAGTCTCGTTACCTGACGCCGACTTTATTTGTGTAAATGAATTATTCTCTGTGAGCCGCTCATTGTAGTTGCCTGATGTGATAATTGTAATGGAGTTTTTAGGATTCCATTGCCATTCTGACCCTCCTTGCCAGGTATGTGATGGCAACCGTTGGAGCCGGTAGAGCTGCTGCGTGTAGTAAACGGGGTCAGCATTATTGCGAAGGTTAACACGGTCAGTTAAAAAATCAGTGAACCGTTTATTAAACGTATATCCATAGTTAAGAAAGTGATTCCATTTCTTCGTGCGGTAGTTCAGATCGATGCTCCCATTTGCTTTTCCATAACGGCCGTATCCGGTTCCCGCTGTAATAGAGCCATTGAACCCCTCCAGTGTATTTTTTTTTAGCTTAATGTTGATTACCCCGGCGTTACCAGTGGCATCATAACGGGCAGATGGATTGGAGATAACTTCTATCGTTGCAATGTTATTTGCGTTCATACTGCGAAGCAGAGTGACTAGCTCAGCTGGCGGCAGGTAGGTGGTTTTACCATCAATCATGACATTGACCCCAGTTTTACCGTTGACCGATATCTGATTGTTTTGGTCTATGCTTACACCGGGCGCCCGCTCTAGAAGTTCGGCTGCAGAACCACCCGCCGCAATGATGGTGTTCTGCACATTAAGGATGAGTTTACCACCGTCTTGCTCTACGAGGGGCTTCTGCTCACGGATAACCACTTCGCCAAGGACTTTGGCATCTTCCTTTAGGATGACGGCCGGTGCCGTGTAAATGCCAGCTCCACCTTGTTGTTCGATAAGTATTGATTGCTTACGATATCCCACGAACGTTAGCGTCAAGATGTATTTTCCAGGTGCTACAGATTCGAACGAATACTGACCAGCTGAATCGGTAACGGCTCCGGCTACCAGGACCGAATCTTGCGGCTGTCGCAACAATACAGTAACATATTCTATTGGTTCACCATTCACATTGCTAACATTCCCTTCCAGTCTCCCGGACGTGGATTGGGCGACTGAAGACACCAGCGTTACAATCACCAGCGCTGAAATTGCCAGGTATCTAAACATCATTCTCGTGAATTTACTGTGACTTAATTTTCAAGTAAATTTCAGAGAAGCCAGGTAGTAACTAGTATAACCCGATCAAGTATAACCTAATCGTCAGCGTCAGAGGCCAGGTTGGCCTTAAACTGAGGGTGGTATTTTTTTCTGTACTCCGACGGCGTTACACCTGTAAATCGTTTGAAGACTGTATTGAAGGTCACTTTGTTGTTGTAGCCAACAGTGTACGCTATTTCTATGATGTTCAGTTCGTGACTATCACTGACCAAAAGCCGTTTGGCCTCATCAATTCTGTTTGCATTAATGAAATCAAAAAAGTTGGTGTTGTAATATTGATTGATCACCTGCGATACAAAGTGTCGGTTGCTTTTTAACTTTTCCGCAAGTGTCTCGAGCTTTAAATTGTTCTCTTTATAGAGTTGTTCTCTCGACATCAGCAGTCCCAGATCCTCTGCAAGTTTTTTAGCCAGGGAGGTCGGAAGGCCGGAGTTTTTATATTTTGTATCTCCTCCTTCATCGTGAAGAATTTTGTCCCGGCAGGATTCGGGTGATAATGGCTGATCATTTTGGTGAGGCTGATGGTTTAAACGAGGCCATAATGAATCAATTATTGGCTCTCCCTCTTTCATTTTTTCATACCTGTCACCAAACCAGGCGAGAAGGACAATTGAGCCACAAGCAGAGAGGGAAATGAAATAGTCCGCGAGCAAAGTATTTTGTTGTGCAACAACGATTGACCAATAAAGAATTGTCAGCGCGATGAATGAGATGAAGAATACCAGTATCCAATTGGCCCAGGGACGCATGTATCCTATCCCTGGATGGGAACGGATTTGTCTGAATAGAATGTAGGCATAGATTGAAAGGTGGATGATACTAACGATTTCAGCATAATCAATTTGGCCGTTTATCAGATAGGAAAGAGCGGCTTGGTCCGGATGTAAAATCTTGACTTCCGCCGAACTGAGATAGAAGGGCATTTTGAGGCCCAACATGATCAGGAAGGGTAAAAAATGAATGCCATAGTTGATCAGGGGTTTAGGATTCTCAAATACGGCATCGAAGTAAACAACAAGCAGCGGACCATAGAGCAAGGCGAAGAGAAGGGTTGACGCATAGAATTCAGGAACCCGATAAATGTAATTCGTCCAGAAAAAGCAAGACGCCAGTAAACCGAGAGATTGTAAGAGAAGATAGACGCCAAGAGCCTTAGACGCCCTGTTATTCAGGCGACGTACGATTATTAATTTGACCGAAAAAAATAATCCGATAAACGAAAGCCCGATAAACAAGAAGTTCCAAAAGTTTAGAATGATTTCGGGCTGTTCCTTCATGATTAGCTCCAAATTTCAAAAAAAACCAACATTCGAACCTAATCGTGCTTTCGTTTTTTCAGGCATTTGAAGGCAGAATGGTATAACCCGATAATATCTTACCCAGGCTATTTCTTCTAAGCTCACTTGCTTTTCTTTAAAATCACATGAGTTGCACTCTTGCCGTAGGTTGTTTGCGCTTCAGTGAATCCAAGTTTGGGTAAGTCAACCCGATAGCCCTCGGGTCCGGCAAATAGGTTCTCTCCGGATCCGAGGAACACAGGCGCGAAAGCAAGATGCATTTCATCGATATGACCGGCTTGCAGGAACTGACGAATAGTTGACGCTCCGCCGCCGATGCGTATGTCTTTTCCGTTGGCAGCTTTCCTTGCTTTTTCCAATGCAGATTCAATACCGTCGGTAACAAAGTGGAATACCGTTCCCCCTTTCATGCTCAACGATTCTCTTGCATGCTGTGTTAGCACAAATACCGGAACATGATAAGGCGGATTTTCACCCCACCAACCTTTCCATTCATCGTTTGGCCACGGTCCGCGAACTGGCCCGAACATGTTGCGACCCATGATCCACGCGCCGATATTTTCAAATGACCTTTCGGCAAAGTCATTATCTGTTTCTTCCGTTCCATTCCCTTTGCCATACAATTTCTGAAACATCTTTGTTGGGAATATCCACTCGTGAAGTTCCTCACCTCTCCTGCCTAGCGGGTTCTCTCTGCTTTGGTCAGGTCCGGCTCCATAACCATCCAGTGAAACGGAATATGCTGCTACTTTGACTTTACCCATAATGACTTCTTATTGGTTAATTAGTCCATGGTCCATAGTCGATAGTCCATGGTTAGGTAGTCGATAGTTGGCGCAGACTATTTACATATGACTTACGCCTTAAAGTACACTTTAAAGGTTGATCCTTTGTTTACCTCACTCTCAATTTCTATTCTTCCACCAAGTGCCGTTATTTGTGTTTTCACCAGATAAAGTCCTAATCCTTTTCCTTCGAGATGGATGTGAAACCTGCTATATAGGGTGAATAGTTTATCGCGGAATGCGGCCATATCAATACCCAATCCGTTATCGGAAACTGTTAAGCAAATTTCATTTTCTAATTTTTCAGTCTTGATACGGATGACCGGAGGGCGGTCGGGCACTCTATATTTAATAGCGTTGCTGATCAGGTTGTATAGAATACTTTCCAGGTATGGTTTTACGGTGCGGATAGTTTCTACCTGCGCAAAGTCTGTGGTGATGACAGCATGGGTATTGGCAATCTCCCGTTCCAGAGTCACCCTGATCTTCGAGACTTCGGTGACAAAGTCAACAACGGTAACCAGAGAATCGCTGTTTTTCCTGAACGCGAGGATTGTATTCAGATCTTTTACTACGCCATCGAGTTCTTCTGCCGCACGAACAAGTTTGGGATAGACCTCATCTTTTTCAGATGTGTTTTCAAGCATTTGGATGAGCTGTCCCAATCCAAGTATCCGTGCCACGGGTGCACGAAGATTGTGAGCAGCGATGAACGCAAATTGTTCCAACTGCTGATTGTACTCGACAAGTTCGTTGGTACGTTTGGAGACTTCCATTTCCAGATTTTCATTTTGCTGTGCTACGAGGTCACGCTGTGCCGACACTTCTTCCTGACTTTGCATGAGCTCTTCGTTTTGTGCAGCGAGCTCCTTTGTTTTTTGATGGACTGCCTCTTCCAATTCCCGGTTGGCTTTTAGAATGCGTCTGGTACGCCTGAAAAAAACGAGTGTCGCTGTCCCTACTAAACTCAGGACAGAT
>DATHIE010000328.1:0-4721 GCA_035316905.1 Chryseolinea sp.
CTTACGTTCCTGCAACGCAAAAAACGACGATTCTTTTTACCAATCGGCGATGTTGAAGGCGAGCTTTCCAGAAAACTGGATAGTTCCCCACACGTCTCCGGCGATGAAATTCAGTTACGTCTTCAAAAGGCGCTGCTAAGGCTGCCAGATAAACAACGTCTCGTGTTCAACATGAAGTATTATGAGGATATGCCCTACGAACAGATTGCCGAGATCACCCAAACCAGCGTTGGGGCACTTAAGGCGAGCTATCACCACGCGGTGAAGAAAATTGAAAATTTTTTGTCGGACTGATTAAACTTTTAAGTACTTATTTAGTCAAAGAAATGTAATGAAAAGACTGGAAGACATACCTAAAAAAGACATTTTCAAAGTCCCTGAGGGGTATTTTGAAGACCTCCCGTCGATCATTCAATCCCGGGTGGCTGGTCAGAAGAAGGAAAGAGCTTTCCTTCCGTCATTTTCTTTTGGGTTGCGTTATGCCTTGCCTGTGGTGATTTTGGGGGCGATTGGATACTTCTGGTTCAATCCTGCAAAACCTAAGACTGCAGAATCTATCCTTGCCACAATTGAAACTGAAGACCTTGTCGCTTATCTAAACGAAACCGACCTGACGACCGACGAATTGCTTGAGAGTGTTCAATTGGATGCGAACGATGTCGATCACCTTGAAGACGAGGTTTACGGCGAACAGCTAAGTGACGAAGACCTTGATGAAATTTTAGATGAGATTTAACATTTACATGATGAAACCATTGTTGAGAATATTTTTCATGACTTTGATAACACTTCCTGTTTTCGCACAGGAGGATGAGTTACCTACAACGGTCGATCCCAAAGTCGAAGCAAAAGTGCGTGCTGCACACATTGCATATATCACGGACCAGTTGGCACTTACTCCAGAGGAAGCTGAAAAATTCTGGCCGATTTATCGCGAGTTTTCAATAAAGAGAAAAGAGATACGGCAGGAATTCAGGAACATGAAGCAGAACCCGGATCCTAATAAAACTATTGACCAGAATGAAAAGGACCTTGTTGAAAAACAGTTTGACGTAAAACAGAAAGAATTGAATCTTGAAAAGGATTATTCGGGCCGTTTACTCAGAGTTATCAGCGCACAAAAATTACGAACGTTACCAGAAGCTGAACGC
Organism: Chryseolinea sp.; assembly: GCA_035316905.1. Classification (GTDB taxonomy): domain Bacteria; phylum Bacteroidota; class Bacteroidia; order Cytophagales; family Cyclobacteriaceae; genus Chryseolinea. The sequence goes on from DATHIE010000328.1 coordinate 1,152, forward strand.
CGTTTCAGGCAAATGATAATAGATCAAATACAAAGAAGACAGCTTCAGCGCGATCAACAGCGCAATCTGAAGGACCAAACCCAAAAGCGACTTCAGCAGCGCAACAACTAAGCATCAATACATCCGGCATGAGTTTGTGTAGAAGATGGCTCTTTGCAATCATCATGGCAATTCCCGCGGCATCGTTGCATGCCCAGGATGCTGACTCCCTGGTCTTGTCCCAGGTGGATGATATCCTTTCGTTTGAGGATTCACTTTCTATATTTAATCTTATTGACAGTCTGCTTGAGAATGCAGAGATGGAGGGATCTCAATTCGGAGTCAGGCTTGCGTACAACAGCAACGTTCTATCTGCGGGCCGGACTCTTGGCATCGAAAACTTTGGGCTTTCAGCCGGCCTCTCTTATTATCACAAGACAGGATTCTTTGGCGACGTTTCAGGATACTGGAGCAAAGACTTTGACCCCAAATACTATTTGACCGTCGCGACCGTGGGCTATATGTATAGTTTCCCAAAAGTATTCTCCATCGTGGCGGGTTACGACAGGTATTTTTACAACACCAAAAGTGATGACGAGTACCTTCCCTACAAGAACACGCTGTCAGTTACGCCGGTGTTCGAAGTAAAACCGTTTATGCTTACAATAAATTACGCATTCTACTTTGGCGATACCTACGTTAACCGAATTATGCCTGGACTTTCATTGGTCCTTGAAAAGAAAAAGCTATTTAAAAAAATAGATAGAGTTACATTTCAACCTACATTTTATACGCTCTTTGGTGACGAAACTTTGACAGACGTGCAAATTGTCGCCACCAGAGAATTAGTTAGCCTCATTCCACCTCGTTTTAAGTGGACGTATAGTCTTGAGTTTATTGATAAGAGGGTGTTTGGCGTAATGAACTACGCATTTACTGCGCCCTTAAGCGTTACGCTCAAGAACTGGAGCTTCATGCTATCATATACCTACAATATCCCGAAAGCACTTCCCGGGGAACCTCTGACTATTTCCGAAAGCAGCTATTTGTCTGGCAGCATAAGTTACTTTATCAATACCAGGAAGAATAAATTCCCTTTGTAAAATTCAGGCCTTTAGATATTTTGCAAACGTTATCGCAAAGTGTGTAGTATGTTAAGGTATTCGGTTGTTCTTTTATTGTTGTTGTCAAGTTTCTTGTGTTACAGCCAGGATTTTCGCTGGCAGCAGCGCGCAGAATATAGTATGGATGTGCGCCTGGATGTGAAAACCCATCGCGTTTCCGGAAGTCAAAAACTCACCTACCACAATAACTCCAGAGATACACTTACAAAAGTGTACTATCATCTTTACTTCAATGCATTCCAGCCCGGAAGCATGATGGATGTGCGTTCGCGTAACATCATTGATCCGGACCCTCGCGTCAAAGACCGGATCTCCAAATTGAAAGATGACGAGATGGGATATCAGCATATACAAAGCCTGAAGCAGGACGGGCGAGATGCCAGTTTTAGAGTTGACGGGACGATCCTTGAGGTAACATTGCCCAGACCAATCCTGCCAAACTCAAAAACTGTGTTTGAAATGAAGTTTGAATCGCAAGTACCTATTCAGATCAGGCGATCAGGCCGTGACAACAAGGAAGGCATTTCCTATTCGATGACTCAATGGTATCCAAAACTAGCCGAATACGATTTCCGCGGATGGCATGCCTATCAATACGTTGCCAGGGAATTTCATGGCGTCTGGAGTGACTTCGACGTAAAAGTAACTTTGGATCCCAGCTATATCGTAGCAGCTACCGGTCGCCTTCAGAACGCCGATAAGGTTGGATATGGTTATGAAAAACCTGGAACAAATGTAAAACGGCCGGATGGAGATCTTACCTGGCATTTCGCTGCAAAAAATGTCGTCGACTTTGCGTGGGCTGCCGACACCGATTATTCTCATGATAAGGTACAGGTACCTAACGGGCCCGAGCTCCATTTCTTCTATGTAAAGAGTGAAAAGACATCTGAGAACTGGAAGAAGCTTCCTGATTACGCAATCAAACATTTCGAGTATATGAATAAGACGTATGGAAAATACCCATACGATTCTTATTCGATTGTTCAAGGAGGCGACGGCGGCATGGAGTATCCTATGCTTACATTAATCACTGGGGAACGTACAATGGGTAGTCTCGTGGGAGTGACAGCTCACGAACTGTGTCACAGCTGGTACCAGGCTGTTCTTGCATCGAATGAGTCGTTGTATCCCTGGATGGACGAAGGATTTGCGGACTTTACCAGTCAGGAGTCAATGGCCCTGCTCTTCAACACCTCGCTGGAGGACGCGCATCAGGGAAGCTACCTGAGCTACTTTAGTTTAATTAAACGAGGATTGATTGAACCCGTTAGCCAGCACTCAGATCATTACTCTACAAACACAGCCTATAATACTTCCGCTTACGCTATCGGTACCGTATTCCTCCATCAGCTGCGATACGTCATTGGTGATGAGAATTTTTTCAAAGGCATGCGTTTGTATTACAACACCTGGAAATTCAAACACCCTGAACCCAACGATTTTATCCGAATAATGGAACGAGTCTCAGGATTACAGCTAAAGTGGTATCTCAATTATTTGATCAACACCACGAAGAAGATTGACTATGGTATCAAGAATGTTATAGACAAGGAAGGCTCCACTTTTATTGTAGTGGAACGCGTTGGTGAATTTCCCATGCCTGTTGAAATCGTTGTTACTCTTAACGATGGATCAAAAAAAATGTACTACATCCCGACAAATGAAACGATTGGCAACAAGCCGATGGAAAACAGAGGGATTCAACGTACGGACCTGGCAGCTTGGCCCTGGGTATATCCAACCTATACGCTAAAAGTAGATCTACCTGCTTCAAAGATTGTGTCTATTGAAATTGATCCTTCCCTTCGGATGGCAGATGTAGAGCGCCTCAATAATCGCATCGAGCTTGATGCGAATATGAAACCCTTTACAGATCCAACAAAGTAGTCTGAACTGTGATTCATAGGATTTACAGGATTGCCTCGATTGATGATCAGGATTAATCTTGATCATCCTTAAATCAAGTGAATCATGGTCCAGTCTTGCTTTGATAGGCGCCGCTATTTAGCTTTATGGCCGTATGACCGCACAACAGGCACAAAAGGAAATTGAAGAGCTAACTAAGACGATAAACCACCATAATGAGCTTTACTATCAGCAAAGCCGGACGGAGGTCAGCGATCAGGAGTTTGATGCACTGTTAGTAAAGCTTGCTTCCCTGGAGGGACAATTCCCACAGTTCAGGCAGCAGGACTCTCCTACTCAGCGGGTCGGTGGAACAATAACAAAAGAGTTTGCAACTGTCTATCACAAATATCCGATGCTATCGCTTGGCAACACTTATAGCCACGAGGAGCTGAAGGATTTTGATGGACGTGTCGCGAGGGGATTGGACGGACAGCGCTATGAGTATTTCTGTGAGCTTAAGTTCGACGGAGTGTCAATGTCTTTAACCTATGAGAATGGAGTGCTGGCCCGTGGAGTAACACGAGGCGACGGTGTTCGTGGCGACGACGTTACACCC
>DATHIE010000329.1:0-4450 GCA_035316905.1 Chryseolinea sp.
TGCATTTCCTGCAACATCTGTTGCCTCAGTGTTTTTTTCCATAGTCATAAAATTTAAAGTTTATAACTGGAAGTTACGAATTCAATAAAATGAGTTAATGATGAGGGGACTTACAAAAAACTACCGAAGGTTTTGTTCAACAATTTAGTATAAGCATTGCCATTATTTCCACAGATATATCGGTATTGCCGATATATCTCTTTTGTGTGCATGGCGTCAGCCCTCAACTGACCTATCTGTAATTGTAATAGGAGGGACAATCCGGATCCTTGTGCACACCGCGCAGACGGACGCGGTAATTCAACATGAACTCATGCGTACCATTGGAATAACGATTCAGGTCGGACTGCGTCCAGTCGTACGAGTATCCGAAGTGAAAACTCTCGCTGATCTTGAGGTCGATAAATGTTATGAAAGAGTCGCCCGACCGATACGATACGCCCGTGCTGAACACATCATAAAAAATAAATCCGGTATTTAGGTCTATGCTGAGCGGTTGACCCTCCTGCGTGCGAACGAGAATTGATGGATTCATTTTAACTTTTTCCATCTTGTCCAGAGGGAATACGACACCACCTCTCAGGAAATAATACCGTGCTTCTTTAAGCTGGCCCAGTAATCCTTCGACTGAATTCGCAATCTTGTTGTTGAGAATGAACGGCACCGAGAAGCCCACGTAGAAATTCTTTTTGCTGTAAAACAGACCGGCGCCAAAATTTGGTTTTACAACGTTAATGATATTGTAAAACGCGGCGTCACCAGGACTCTGAAGATCAAGTTTACTGTAATCCGCTCCCAATAAATTGATCCCGGCCTGTAAGCCCATTGAAAGGGTAGCGTCTTTGAAATGGAGCTTGTACGCATAGCTGGCGTAAATGTGCTCATTCTTGTAACTTCCAATCTCGTCATGGTTTACCATGAGGCCAACACCAACTTTGTTTTTCACCAATGAGGTATGACCCGAGAAGTTAAATGTCTTGGGAGCCCCTGGGAAGTTTACCCACTGGTTCCGATACATCGCCGTGAGACTTAACTGAACGTGATTACCGGCATATGCGGGATTAATTACCAACTCGTTGAAATAATACTGCGTGAAGACTGGGAATTGTTGCGCCATGCCCAATGTCATGGCCCCAAGAATGGCAGCTGCAGTTAAAAAAATTCTTTTTAGAGAGGTCTGCATTCAGTTACAAGTTAGTTAACGATTTCAAGATACCCGGCAAGTGGTTTCGAACCGTCGCGTTTGTCGATAATGTAAAAGTATGTTCCTCCGGGTAATGTTGTTCCCATAATGCTTATACCGCGGTTCGATATTCCATCAAAGAATGTCCCGTTGTTATCGTAACCTTCGGCTTCATATACGAGTGTCCCGGCACGGTTAAAAATCTTCACAAGGTTCGTAGGGAAGCTCTCTATGCAGTTGATGTGGAAGATATCGTTTTGACCGTCACCATTTCGGGAAATTCCATTGTATGGATGTATCTCCGTCTTGATTTCGATTTCCTTGGTCACTGCGCAGCCCAACTTCGTCGTAACAGTTACGGGATAGATACCTGCATCAACTCCGGAAAGCACAGGACCGGTTATGATGGCCCCATTTACGTCCCATTCTATCGACTCGATATCAACACTGTTTGTCACGAATATCGCCGCAAGGCCCGTACCGGGTTCGCTGGCATCACGTTTACACACTGCTGCAACTGTTGTAAAGTTGAATTCAGGGTATTTAGGATCTTCAATAATCTCTTCGATTACCAAGGGCGACTTACATCCGGTAATGCGGCTGGTGGCAGTAACGGAATAAGGTCCGACGGCAAGGCTATCAATAATCTCACCTGTGAAATCAGGAGTGGGCTTTTCCAGGTTTCCGATATACCAGTCAAAGGTATAATCACTGGTATTACCATTCACTGACACTGAAAGCGCGCCATTGTCTTCAACGCAGCTTGTTACCATTGAAAGGATCTCGATCTGTGGCAATGGTATTGGCAATTGCTGGGTATCGATCGTCACCTGGGTGGAATCCGCACATCCGTTAACGTTATTGGTGGCAATGACAGAGAAGATTCCCGCTGCCAGATTTGACGGCTGTGAACCCGTGTAAAAAGAAGCTCCGCTTGGAGGTGCGTTTACAAACCAATCGAAGGTATGATTGATCACATCTCCTGCGACGTTAGCAGCCGCAACACCATCTGGTTTTGCAGGATCACACATTGTCAATGGATTGATTGCCATGGCGGTCACCACCGGGAATACACGCCCATCGTCAACGGTCACGGTATCGGAAATCACACAAGCTGCATCGAGGTTGTCGATTGCCTGCACAATGTAATTTCCGTTTGAAAGATCACTCACGGGCGCGATGGGAGTGCTGGTGAAGTCCGCCGCTGGCTTAACAGTTCCAATGTACCAGTTATAAGTATAGTCTGCTTTGTTACCGCTCGTCACTGTTGCGAAAACAGTTCCGTCTTTTGGCGACACAAAACAAACCGTCAATGGTTCTGCTGAAGAAGTGATTGTAATAGGCCTCACATCGAGTGGCAGTTCATAGGTATCCGTGATACGACATTGCGTCGTATTGTTGAGCACATCAACTGTAAAGAATCCAGCTGTGAGATTTTGCGCGATCTCGCCGCTAGGGCCTCCAATATTTGCACCGCCCAGAACCGGATCGGATGTGGTTTGTCCGGCGTGCCATGTGTAAGTATATCCCGATGCGCTGGTCCCATTGGCCAAAACCTCAAGTTGTCCAGTGATATTTGTGGGTTTCAAACACTGTGTTGGAATAACAAACGACACCAGGTCGACTCCAACTGTATTTAACGTCTTATCCAGTATCTGGAACGCAATAAGGTTTCCGGTCGAACAGTTGCTTGTTTGGCTTGTCGGCCTTACATAATAAGTACCGCCGGGCTGATTAGTGATCGAATTAGTAGTTGCACCTGCAATCAACTGCGGACCACTTGGACTGTCAGTAAACCACTCGTAGTCATAGTTTGCAGCCGGGAACTGAGTTCCATTTTCCCTCACAAAATTCACGGTTGCAGTACCGACGGTCATCATATCGCAACGTGTAATATCCACGATGGTCACATCAGCTGTCGCAATGGACATGACAGGCGCGTTTTCGAAGATCTGGTAAGTTGCCGTGGACGTACATCCAGCGGAGTTGCCGGCCGTTTTTGTTACGCGTACCGTGTAGATACCCGTTTCAAGGTTCTGAGCGATCTCGCCGTTTACGCCTGCTTCAACACCACTTGTGGCCGTTCCGAGAGATGGAGAGGAGGTGTTAGGTCCTTCAAACCATTCGAAGTTATAATCTGCCGGATTGGCTGACGGGCTGGTGAGTGTTACTGAAAGTTGACCAGTACCAGGTGCGCCAACACAGTTCACGTTGTTGGTAGGAGGGTTCGACGTAAATACCGGGTTTTGAGAGTTCATCAGCAACTCTACTGTTACGGGTACCGAGCGGCAATCAAACGTACTTCTCGCAGGGTTGGTCGTAACCGCAACGAACGTGTAGAACCCAGGTTGCAAAGGGCTGTTGATCGAATAATCGACGACTCCGTTTACGCCGGTCATCGATTGGAACGTTGTACCTGAAGGGCCAAGGTCATTAGTACCTTCAAACACGTCGATTCTATAATCACTTTCAAGATATCCAATAGTTGGAGTGAGTCGAACGGTTATACTGCCATCGGTTCCAGGCACGCAGGTTTGAATATCTACCTTTGATAAGAAGGAGAGGACCTGTGCGTCATCGAACGGAAGATCGAACGTCCTGCTCGCCACGCAACCATTATCGCGGTTAGTGGCGATGAGAGTATATACGCCAGTCACTAATTGTGCAGCCGTTGTTGTAGTGGCGGTATTAGTGGTTGTCGTAATTGCAGGTGATTGGAATGGGGCTTGTCCTTTTCGCCACTCAAAATCAAATCCGAGTACATTGCCAGGGGCGCTCACAGCTACTGTAAGCGAACCGTTGTTGTCGTTACATGTGCTTGGTCTTACAAGATTGGTAGGATTGAAAGTAATAACAGGCGCAAGGTTGAGTATTGTTACGGTTATCGGAGGCGCTTCGCAATGTCTCAAATTGTTGATAGCCTTAACAGTATACGAACCCGCTGTCAGTCCCGAAAGTGTTGCATCAGTATCAGGGAAATCCGTGGTGGCTTTAACGCTGTTACCGATATACCAGAAGAATGTATAATCTGCAGGTGTATCAAGGCTGACCGCGACAGTGATCGATCCATCCGGAGGTGTACAACGAGTTGCATTAGAACTTGATGCTAAAGAAAGGACTGGAGTAACGACAGCAAAGTTTATGGTTACTTCTTCCGTATCGGAACAACCTGTCACAGCGTCTGTGGCTCTGACCGTGTAAATCGCGTTTGTTAGGCCTGTAGCCGTACTGTTGGTGGACACTCGGTTCGCTAACAACGTATTTTGT
>DATHIE010000330.1:0-6627 GCA_035316905.1 Chryseolinea sp.
TGGTGGAAGAACTTCCGTGCAATTAGTGTTCAGATCCGATATGGTTACATTATAACTTCCGCCTAGAAGCGCGGTTAGGTCTTCGGAAGTTGAAGTGAATCCGTTTGGACCAGTCCAGGAAAACACATAATTGGGTGCGCCTGACCCTCCCGCGGGAGTAATACTGATGGCTCCGTTTGGAACATTACAATCCGAATTTGGTACAACGGAATCCACAGTGGCTGTCAAGACTGTCGGATAGGAACTAAGAACAATCGAAGTGTTGTTCTGGCCATTTATGTCCTGTGCCACAATTAAATATGAAACTGCCGAACCAGTCAGCCCGGTGATCGTAACAGGAACTCCAACGGATGCTAAGATCGGCCCCCCAGAAACGGGACCAAAAAAGAAAATTGAAATCGGACTTGACCCTGATGAAACGAGCACTTCAAGGGAGCCATTCGCAAAACCTTCGCAAGACCCCTTTACGTTTTGAATGGTGAAAACCGGCTGTGCCCAGGATACATAGCTAAAAAATAATAGCCCTACAAAAGCAAAAGATTTAATAAACTTAGTAACCATGCTCCATCAATTGATCGTTACGTTTAATGACTGAGTGCAATACCCGTACTCCTCTCGCTTACCCGTTATCACTATAAGGTATTTTCCTTTCGGTAGATTCTCAAAAGTCGTCTTCTCTGTGTGGAGTTCATTTACTTTGTTAGGACCAAAAAGGCTAAAGGTAAAATTGTCCTTACGCAGGCCCTTAAGATCTATTGTAATAGTTTTCTTTTCGGGATCCTGGCTCGTTGGTTCAATCTTTACCTCGGCATCAATTTTCTTGCACTGGGCAAAAACCTCCGTGGTACAACATACTGCCCACATGAAAACACTGGCAGTAACAAATTGACGTATACCCATTTTCAAAAAAATAGTTATTAGTATATGGCGTTCAAAAAAATATTGTAACCAGTATTTAAAAATAAAGATCAGTGTTACAATCGTTAGTTCAAAAAATCAGTCCGTTCTAAAAAATAAGGCACCTAAGCTATGTACCTTTATTGCAAAAAATTAAAACTTTCGTTTGAGTATCTCACTCATCACAACCGCTTTCTTCAAACCTTCCGTGTCGAGAAACGCTGTTAAGTATTCCGCTGCCACGTTGGTTTCAGCCCTCCTCTCAAACTCTTTAAACTTACCAAAACTCACAACGGTATCTTGTATTTTCATAGTCTCCTCCAACGACGGCCTGTAGAATGCCTGCTTCTTAGCTTCTTCGTAGATCTCGTAAGTCTGGTTCTGCTTACGATAATCATACTCGACATCCTCAAGGTCTTTCTCTTCCTCTTCAAGATTATCATCATAATCAACAACAGGTTCCTCCTGAGGTTGCTGTTGCTGCTTGGACTCCGTTATCTCCTTCAATAGCTCCTCAAATGAGAGTTGCTTCGGCTTGTTGCCCTCGTGACGCGAACTATTAAAAGGACTTTCTTCTTTGGCCGTAGTGGGGCCCGGAGTCTGCTCGGCTTTCTTCTTTCGCATCCTGCTCACTAGATAAATGAGCCCAATGATCACATAAAGCCAAAACTGAAACTTGTCCATTAAAAACAAATTTATGAAAAAAAATGAAAAACCCACTTTTTGGCGCTTATCCGTCGATTTCCAGGGGCATTATAATGTAAGAAATTACTAGCAGGCAAGCCGTTTGAAACACATGCCTGAAGGGATGGTTTTACCTTCTATTCTAAGTGGTTAGAATCCACGTTACTTCAACCAAAAAAGGGCATTTTTAACCCAAGTATCATAAGGAAATATTTATTTTGAATTGCCAACATGACTGGCTTATCTTTGCCCGCCCTTTTGAATGGAAAGCCGGAGGCAATGGCCCTAAAAGCCAATATCCCGCGCCTTATCACCCAGGTGAACTGCGAACTTTTCAAATGCGGATTTTTTTACCATAACAACCACTTTAGAGCATGCAATTAGCGAAACTGGAGATTAAAGGCTTCAAGAGTTTTGCCGACAAGATCGTTATCAATTTTGATGAAGGGATTACGGGAATTGTTGGACCAAACGGATGTGGCAAGTCGAATGTCGTCGATTCAATACGTTGGGTATTGGGCGAACAAAAGACCAGTGCGCTCAGGTCAGAGAAGATGGAAAACGTCATCTTCAACGGAACCAGCCAGCGAGGTGCTCAGCAAATGGCGGAGGTCTCTCTCACCATCAATAACACCAAGAATATTCTTCCTACGGAATACTCGCAAATAACTATTACCCGTAGGCTATATCGGACTGGCGAAAGCGAATATCTCCTTAATAATGTCGCCTGCCGACTAAAGGATATAACCAACCTTTTCCTTGATACCGGGGTAGCATCCAATACTTACGCTATCATCGAGCTTGGAATGGTAGACGACCTTCTGAATGATAAGGACAACAGCCGAAGAATGCTTTTCGAAGAAGCGGCTGGAATTTCGAAGTTCAAGAAAAGGAAGAAGGAAACGCTCAAGAAACTTGAGGACACCGACGCCGATCTCGAGCGTGTTGAAGATCTCCTGTTCGAGATTGAAAAGAACATGAAAAGTCTCGAAAAGCAGGCCAAGCAGACAGAGAACTACTACAAGATCAAAGAAGAATACAAGGAAAAAAGCATTCACCTGGCAAAGGTGGTAGTGAACAAACAAAAAGAAAAGTTCAATACCATCAGCAAACAGATTGAAGAAGAGAACGACCGGAAAATAGCATTGGCAACTGACATTGCTGAAAAAGAGGCGGCGATTGAAAAGGCAAAAGCCGAGCTGATCCTGAAAGAAAAGACGTTATCAACACGCCAGAAATCAATCAATGAGTTCGTCGCTAAGATTCGCCACTATGAGAGCGAAAAGCAGATAAAGAACGAACGGCTGAAATATCTTAACGATCGCGCTACCGGACTTCGCGACCAGATCGACCAGGACCGCAAGAGCAATGAAAGAGCGCGGTTCAGCATTCAGAGTCTCGAGACAGAAAAGCTCGCGGCAGAGGAGATCCTCAACGAGATCACACAAAAGCTGAATCACCTGAAATCGGATTACGAAAATCAAAAGAACGTAACCGTAGAGCTTCAAACACAGTCTGATTCAATACGTCGTGTTCAACGCGACAGACAGGAAGAAAGCTTTCAGGTCAACAAGGACGTTGAAATTCGCGAGATACAGATCTCTTCCCTGAAACAGGAACTGGAAAAAACGGCTTCCGATACGACGCAACAAAATGCAAGTCTTGTTGAATTCGAGAACAAGCTTGAGATCCTTCAGAACGACCTTGCTCAGAAAAACGGCACACAGGAAAATCTGAAGAAAGAAGAAGAAGCTGTTCAGGAACGCATCGTCGCGATGGAAAAAACCATCGAGATGATCCGCGAAGAATTGAACGTTACGGGTCGTAAGCTTGACGCCCGCCAAAACGAATACAACCTCACAAAATCTTTGGTAGAGAACCTCGAAGGCTTCCCTGAAGCTATCAAGTTCCTTAAAAAGAAAGTTGGAAAGAACGCCCCTCTCCTCTCCGATATCTTAACCACTTCGGAAGAATACAGGGTCGCTATTGAAAATTACCTTGAGCAGTACCTGAATTATTATATCGTCGAGCATGAGGCGGAGGCCTATGAGGCGATCAACATTCTAAGTGATGCAGCTAAAGGAAAAGCACACTTCTTTATACTTGACGCATTCGAAAAATTTGAATCGACTACGGGCCGGATATACGACAACGCATTCCCTGCAACGGAGATCATCGAGTACGATCAGAAATATAAAAAGCTGATGTCCTTTATCCTCGATAAAGTTTACATCTATGAAGGAGATATAAAAGATCTTCAGTCGGGCGATGAAAATACTTTCATCACAAAGAACGGAAAGCTTACGAAGCGCAAGTTCAGCATCTCTGGTGGTTCCGTGGGATTGTTTGAAGGCAAGAAGATCGGTCGGGCGAAGAACATGGAGAAGCTCGAGAAGGAGATCAAGGAACATACTTCAAAGCTGAATGATATCCGCTCAAGCCTGTTAGACAAACAATCCGACCTCGAAAAGCTGCGCAACAACAAGTTGCGTCAGCATATGGAGGAACTGCAGCATGCTATTCGCCAGGTAAACGAAGAATATGTTTCTATCAGAACTAAGCGTGAGCAGTTTTCGGATATGCTCAATAACGCTGACCTGAGAAGAGAAGATATCCTCGAAAAGATCGACACGCTGCTCAAAGAACTTGACGATCTCAAGCCTAGAGCACAACAGGCAATGCACGACCTCGAGGAGCAGGAGAGCAAGCTATCGATCATCACAGAAAATCTCTCCTCGAACAGCGAATTGCTCAGTCAGAAGTCTGCTGCTTTCAATGAGCAGAACATCTTCTACCATCAGCAGGAAAACCGTGTGAAGAGCATTGAGCAGGAGTCACGGTTCAAGCAGGAGTCGATGGACCAAAGCAGCCAGCGCATCGAGGTAAATGCTGAGGAACTGAGGAAGAACGAAGAGGAAGTAAGGAAGATCATTGAGACCACACAATCAAACGACGACGAACTGATCGGCATGTATGCTGAGAAGGAGGAGATGGAGAAGGGTCTCAGCGAAGCTGAAAAAGAATACTACGAATCACGGGGAAATATTGATCAGGTTGAAAAACAACTTCGTGAAATTCAGCATCAGCGACAGCACATAGATACGTTGTTGATGGAGTTGCAAAATCAGCTTAACGAAAGCAAGATGCATCTCAATTCCGTTAAGGAAAGACTTTCTGTAGAGTTCAATATAGATCTTGACACTGTCGTTGGCGAAGCTACGCCGGAAGAATCCGAACAGCTTGCCGCTCTCGACGAAGAAAAGATTCGTGGCGACGTTCAAAAGATGCGCGATCGTTTGGACAACATGGGGCCGATCAACCCTATGGCTATGGAAGCGTACACAGAGATCAAGCAACGCAATGATTTTATCATTGCTCAAAAAGAAGACCTGTTAAAGGCAAAAGAGTCACTCTTCAACACCATCAGCGAGATCGAAGCTGTCGCCAGCACGACGTTTATGGAAGCCTTCAACAAGATCAAGGATCACTTCATACGTGTATTCAGGTCGTTGTTCACTGAAGGCGACGAGTGCGATCTAAGGCTCGTGGATCCTAACAATCCACTTGAGTCGGACATCGACATCATTGCAAAGCCCAAGGGCAAGAGGCCACTTACCATCAATCAGCTTTCAGGCGGTGAGAAGACACTTACAGCGACTGCGCTTCTGTTCTCAATGTACCTGTTGAAGCCAGCACCGTTCTGTATTTTCGATGAAGTAGATGCGCCACTGGATGACGCCAACATTGATAAGTTCAACAACATCATCAGGAACTTCAGCAAGGATTCACAGTTTGTGATCGTCACTCACAACAAGAGAACGATGACGTCTACGGATGTGATCTATGGTATTACCATGGTTGAGAAGGGAATTTCACGGGTGGTGCCTGTGGATCTTCGCGAATTAGCATAACCACCCCCTGGCCCCCTCTAGGGGGAACAAATACATTGATATTAACAAAGAGCTTCTGAGTTTCAGGAGCTCTTTTTTTGTCGGTTTAACCCCCAGGCCCCCTAAAGGGGGAGAAACATGTTCGGTACAAGCGGCTATTATTCAATGCGTCCATTCAAAGTCCCCTTTAGGGGATTTAGGGGTTTTTCGAGGAAAAACCTGAAAATTGAAACTATTTAGGCCGATTTTGCGATTGTTTAAATTCAACTTTTATATTTGCACTTCCTTTTAAAGGAGGCTTAATTCTACATCAGGAGAGATGGGTGAGTGGCTGAAACCAATAGTTTGCTAAACTGTCGTACGGGTTATTCTGTACCGGGGGTTCGAATCCCCCTCTCTCCGCCGTCGCCCGCCGATTGCGTGCGCCAAAGCTAAAGCGGCGGCGCAAGCTTTTAGCGTAGGCGGGTTTTGTTGTACTAATTCGTGCTGTTGATTCTGGCACATGCGCATTGGGCTTTGGCGGACACAGTTCGCTAGTTCCGAGAATGTTGTGTGAGGAGTTTGGCGAGTGTGAGCGTTTAAGATGACTTATGTTTGATTTCGAAAAACTAGAAGTATATCAGATTGCGAAAGGAGTTGTAACAGATTCTCTTAAGATCATTTACGCCAACACCAATCTTGATCAATATGTAAGGGACCAATGGAAGAGGGCAAGCCTTGATATCCTCCTGAATCTTGCAGAAGGAACTGGCAGAATGACCAGTGTCGATAAAAAACACTACATAACTATTTCCAGGAGCGCAGTTTTTGAATGTGTAGCAATCCTTCAGATCCTTGGAGAGACAGGAGCTCTTCCCATGGCTGAAGCGCAGAACCTGTATGATAGATATGAGAAGGTGTCGAAGATGTTGTTGGGGATGTACCGAAGCCATGAATAGCGTTAATCGTTATCCGTTAATCGTGGGCGAGAGTTGGGGTGTGAGGACGAAGAAATAAGAATGCAATGTCGAATGCCGAATGTCCTCCCGATAATTATCGGGATCCAATTTCGAAAGGAATGCAATACACCACTAACCACTAACCATTAACCACTAACCATTAACCATTAACAAAGGTCCGGTAGCTCAACTGGATAGAGCATCAGATTTCTAATCTC
>DATHIE010000331.1:0-9345 GCA_035316905.1 Chryseolinea sp.
GCTTCCTTATCCGGGTAAACGATCAGTTTTCCACCAGACAATCCCTTTGCAAAATAGTCGTTTGCCTCACCTTCGAGTTCAAAAGTCACACCTGGGGCAACAAAAGCAGCAAAGCTCTGGCCAGCGGATCCCTTGAATTGAAAGTGAATGGTATCTTCCGGCAGACCTTGACCTTTGTATTTTTTTGATATTTCGTTTGACAATAGGGCACCCGTTGTGCGGTCTGTGTTTCTAATGATAAACTTGTCGCGCACCGGCTCACCATCATCCAAAGCTGCTCGCGCTGCTTCTACCAGTTTCCAGTCGAGAACTTTCTCGAGTTCAAAATCCTGATCGATTTGTTTGTATAGTCCTATATGTTCGCGTGTCGGTTCCCTTTGGAGTATTGGCGAAAGGTCCATTTTCTTGATCTTCCAGTGATCTACATCCTGGCGTACTCGAAGCATGTCCGCACGTCCAACCATTTCGTTCACTGTCCGGAAGCCAAGCTCGGCCATCACCTCACGCAGATTCTCCGCAAGGAAAGTAAAGAAATTGACAACGTGATTGGGATCGCCCGTAAACAGTTTTCGCAATTCCGTGTCTTGCGTAGCAATACCAACCGGGCACGTATTCAGGTGACACTTGCGCATCATGATACAACCCTCGACCACCAGGGCCGCCGTTGCTACTCCCCATTCCTCTGCTCCGAGCAGAGTTGCAATAGCAATATCTCGTCCCGTCCGGATCTGCCCGTCTGTCTGAAGAACGACCCGGCTCCTGAGATTATTCTTAACCAGGGTTTGATGGGCTTCTGCAAGTCCAAGCTCCCATGGCAAGCCAGCGTGACGCAATGAACTAATCGGAGATGCGCCCGTACCGCCGTCGGCACCGGAAATAAGAATTGCGTCGGCCTTTGCCTTCGCGACACCGGCAGCCACCGTGCCCACCCCAGCCTGAGACACAAGCTTAACATTGATTCGCGCCTGACGATTCGCGTTCTTAAGGTCATAGATCAATTGTGCCAGGTCTTCTATTGAATAGATGTCGTGGTGAGGTGGCGGGGAAATCAATCCAACGCCCGGCGTGGAATGACGTACACGGCCAATCCATTCATCCACTTTATGTCCCGGTAGCTGACCGCCTTCACCAGGCTTAGCTCCCTGCGCCATTTTAATTTGCAGCTCGTCGGCATTGGCGAGATAATAGCTTGTAACCCCAAACCTTCCAGAAGCAACCTGTTTGATCGCAGAACGTTCCCAGTCTCCGTTCTCTTTCTTTTCAAACCTCATTTCGTCTTCCCCTCCTTCACCACTGTTACTCTTTCCGCCAATTCTGTTCATGGCAATGGCCAGGGTCGAATGTGCTTCATGCGATATGGATCCAAAAGACATAGCGCCAGTGGCAAACCGTTTGAAGATATCTTCAACAGGCTCCACTTCACTCAATGGAATTTGATTTCTTTTCTTGAATTCAAAAAGACCTCTAAACGTTAGCGCATTGTCAGCCTGTTCGTTGATCTTTTGTACATATTTTTTGAATGTTTCGTAATTCTTTGTCTTCGTTGAGTGCTGAAGCAAGTGAATTACATCGGGGCTAAATAAATGTTTCTCCCCTCTGCGCTTCCATTGATAAACTCCCCCAACTTGAAGCTCTTTGCTTTCGTTTTCAAACGCAAGGTCATGGCGTACAATTACCTCTTTCGCAATATCATCAAAGGACAATCCCTCAAGGCGGCTGATAGTACCGCGGAAACATTTCTCAACAACATCGCTTCCAATACCGAGAGCTTCGAAGATCTGCGATGATTGATAGGACTGAAGCGTACTGATGCCCATTTTGGACATCACTTTTAAAAGTCCATTTCCAATTGCCTTTTGATAGTTGGCGAACGTTTCCTCATCAGCTATTGGTTTGTAAAACATTCCTTCCTTATTCATGAAGTGAATAGTTTCCAAAGCCAGGTACGGATTGACAGCGCTTGCGCCGTATCCGATTATTGTCGCAAAGTGATGTACTTCCCAGGCATCACCTGCCTCAACAACGAGACCTGCCTGAGTGCGTATCCGTTTCTCTACCAGGTATTGGTGAACCGCACCGACAGACAGTAGTGATGGAATCGGGGCGAATTCTGCACCGATCTTTCTATCTGAAAGGATCAAAATCTTCTTGCCTGCACGTACTGCTTTTTCGGCTTCACTACATATCCGGTTCAGGCTTTCCTCCAACCGTCCTGGTCCTCCATCTGCTTTGAACACGCATTGGATGACTGCACATTCGAATCCCTGATCTTGTAAATGCTTGAATTTTTCCAGGTCTGAATTAAGCAGTACCGGTTGTGAAATGTGTATCTGGTTCGTATGCTCTGGCGTTTCGTCGAGAACGTTGAGACTTGAGCCGACACGCGTAAACAATGACATCACCAGTCGTTCACGAATAGGGTCGATCGGCGGATTGCTGACCTGTGCAAAGTGTTGTTTGAAATAGTTTGAAAGGTGTCTGCTTTCCATTGACAGGATCGCTTGCGGAGTATCATCACCCATCGAACCCACCGCCTCATAACCTTTTTCCGCCATCGGAAGGATCAGCATTTTTATATCCTCCTGCGCGTAACCATAAGCATTCTGACGTTGAATAAGCGTGCGTTCGTCATAGCTGGTTTCCTGCCATTCCTGCTCAGGCTCCAGGCGTAGCTTCAACCTGTGCTGGATTATCCAGTTATAATATGATTTACCTTCGTAGACTGATCGTTTTACTTTTTCGTCATCGAGGACTTTACCTTGCTCGGTGTCGACCATAAGCATCTTACCCGGAGTGATGCGTCCTTTTTCGATAACGTCTTTGGGATCTATTGGAAGAGCTCCTGCCTCAGAGGCGGCGATTACGCGGCCCGACCGCGTAATACAATACCGTAAGGGACGGAGTCCATTCCGATCAAGTGTTGCTCCGATTCTTGCCCCATCCGTAAACACTAGTGCTGCCGGTCCATCCCATGGTTCCATCATGGACGCATGGTACTTATAGAACGCTTTACGGTGAGGGTCCATCAGCTTATTGTCCTGCCACGCTTCGGGCACCAACATCATTAAAACGTGTGGCAACGAGCGGCCGGAAAGTACAAGCATTTCAACAAGCGCGTCAAGGTTCGCAGAGTCGGAACCATCAGGGCTTGTTATTGGCAACAACATCTTTATTTCTGCATCGGTAAACAATGTTGACTTGAACAATGCTTCCTTTGATTTCATTTTGTTCACGTTTCCGCGGATGGTGTTGATCTCACCGTTGTGCGCGATATAACGGAATGGCTGGGCAAGTTTCCAGTTCGGAAAAGTGTTGGTTGAGAACCGTGAGTGGACAAGTGCCATCGCAGTTTTCAAACGAGGATCCTGCAGATCGTCGAAGTAGGCGCGAAGTTGCTCTGTCCTTAGCTGACCTTTGTAAATTATTGTCTTGGACGAAAAGCTGGTAATATAGAATTCCTTATTGCTTCCTTTTACGTCTTTCGCGATAGTGTGCGAAGTATGATTCCTTAACACAAAAAGTCTCCGTTCGAAGGCGCCATTGACCAGAGATTCATCTTTTGCTTTTACGAAAACCTGTTCTATGACGGGTTCGACTTCCGCTGCGCCTGGTCCTGGAACGCTGTGATCCACAGGCACTACCCGGTATCCCAATAATTCAAGTCCTAGCTCCTTGATATTTCTTCTCAACACTTCACGGCAGGCGTTCATCACCTTTTTGTCGCGAGGGAAAAAAACCATACCCACGCCGTACTTGCCTGCTGCTGGCAACTCAACGCCTAGGCGGGCACATTCTTCGACAAAAAATTCATGGGGTAGTTGTATTAAAACGCCGGCTCCATCTCCTGTCTTGGGACTGCTTCCTTTTCCGCCGCGGTGCTCCATGTTTTCAAGCATCGACAATGCATCACGAAGGTTCTGATTTGTTTTTGTCCCATTGATGTTGGCAACAAAACCTATCCCACACGCGTCGTGTTCCAGTTCGGGGGTATACAAACCACGGCTGGCTTTCTTCTTCATCTTATCTGGTTGTTTAAAAAGTTAAATAATCCTCCGCCCAGGGCAGAACGGAGTTTTGAATTTATCAAAAAAGCAGAAGGAAATTGGGATTTTGTTCAGGTTTTGCGGAATTTTTTGAATCTTTTTAGAATTATTTCAAACCATTTTAAAAATGCTAACGCGTCAACGATTGCAGGGTATTCTATTTTGAAAATCGGAATCAGGATAGAAAACGATTGAGATATCAAGGTACTCGTTGCTGAATTAGAGGTTATCTTCCTGACTCGCCAACTTCACTGCTCTTACCATCTCCTTTTTGCCGGGAGGACCTGGCAATGTTTCGACATAAAGCCCTAATTCTTTGAGGTCTCTTTTGAGCTGGCCCTTGGCGCAGTATGTTACAAACACTCCATTAGACTTCATCGCTGTCACCACTTTGCGAAGCATATCTATCGTCCAGAGTTCCGGCTGCTTATTAGGTGCAAAGGCATCAAAAAAAACCAGATCAAATGAACCCTGTTTCAGCTGAACTTTTTCTAAAGTTGTTTGAAGCTTTAGCAGCTCAATGTGGCCAGATATCTTATTAATTATTTCCCAGGGACTTCGATGGAGGAATGCAAAAGCATCCTCGAATCCCAGCGTCGTCGTGTAATTCAAACCGTTCCACAACGTTTCCCCTATGGGAAAAGCTTCAACGGAAACATACTTAACGGCAACATTTGGGTTTTGCATAGCTTTCACCGCGAGCAATGCGTTAAGGCCCGTTCCGAAACCAACCTCAAATATGGAAACTACAGAGGGGGAATGCTTTTCGAGAAAATAGTTTAGGCCGTTTTTTATGAATACGTGCTGTGATTCCTGGATGGCCCCGTGTACCGAATGATATGTTTCATTGAGCGCCTCATTAAAAAGGGAATGTGATCCGTCGGAAGTAACGATAAGTTTGAGGTCAGGCATTTTAATCCTTTTGGATCAGTGCCACTGCATACGCACAAACACCCTCATCCCTGCCAACATACCCAAGGCGTTCGTTTGTCGTCGCTTTAATGGAAATGTCATCGTCAGCGACCTCAAGAATAGGCGCTAATGCGTTTTTCATTGCCTGGATATGTGGGTTAATCTTTGGCTTCTCCAGGCACACCGTACAATCTACGTTCCCGACTTTCCAACCTTCTTCCTTCAGCATACGGGTAACCTCCTGCAGGAAGTACTTGCTGTCTTTACCCTTCCAGCGATCATCTGTATTGGAGAAATGATAACCAATATCCCTCAGGTTAGCCGCGCCCAGCAGCGCGTCGCAGATAGCATGAATAAGCACATCGGCATCCGAATGTCCAACTGCTCCTTTTTCGGCATTGGGAAGTTGGATGCCTCCAAGGAAAAAATCACGCCCATCCTGGAGCTCATGAACATCAAATCCCATTCCTACTCGTAACTTCATTTGATCCTATTTTTCGGCTTCATAATACATTACGGTGGAGTTCTCCTCTCGTAAAATATTCTTTGCAACTCTCGAGATATCGTCCAAAGTGGTCAGGTTAATTAATTTGCTTTCCTCATTCACCAATGCTGTATTGCCTGAAAGTTTGGCAAAAGCCAGGTTCATTGCGCGATTCAACACCTCCACCTCCCCAAATTCAAGCGTTGATTCAGTTTGGTTCTTTACTTTATCGAGTTCTCTTTCGTGAGATCCCTGAATCAATAACTGATCGATGACGGTCTGGACTTCCGCTTCAGCATCTGCCAGCGCAATTCCATCTTTGACCCTTCCGCTGATCACCAGCAATCCCGGATCAATGCTTCCCATGACAAATGAAGAAATCGATGTAAATATCTCTTTCTTTTTTACCAGTTGCTGGTAAAGTCTACTCGATTGTCCCCTGCTTAGGATGTCACTCAAAAGGTCGATAGCATAATACTCAGCATGAAAACGGCCGGGCATATGATAGGCCTTGTAAAAAGCGTTGGCAGGAACTTTTGCACTTACTTTGAGAAAACGTTTCTCGTCCTGGGCAGGCTCGGTTAATATATTTCGGGATTTCACCCCACGTGGAATTGGCCCAAACCATTTTTCGGAAAGTTTTTTGACCTGATCGATTGTAACGTTTCCGGCAACTACCATTACTGCGTTGTTCGGAACATAATATCTGAAAAAGAAGTCCTTCACATCCTGAAGAGTAGCATTTTCAATATGAGAGATCTCTTTACCGATAGTTGCCCATTTGTATGGGTGCACCTTGTAAGCCAAGGGACGTAGTTTCAACCAAACATCGCCATACGGTTGATTGAGATATCTCTGTTTGAATTCTTCGATGACAACCTTTTGCTGTACTTCTAAAACTTTAGGGTCAAAGGAAAGGCCCAGCATTCTATCACTTTCCAACCAAAATCCTGTTTCGAGATTTGAGGCAGGTAACGTGAGGTAGTAGTTTGTGATATCTGTATTCGTGAATGCGTTATTCTCTCCCCCTACGCGCTGCAATGGTTCATCATAGTTTGAAATATTCTTAGAGCCACCGAACATCAGGTGTTCAAAAAGGTGGGCGAAACCGGTCTTATCCGGGAGTTCGTCACGCGACCCAACATCGTATAATATGTTCATCACTGCAATCTGAACCGTCGGATCCTCGTGGACAATTACCTGCAGCCCGTTTTCTAGCGTAAATTCCTTGAAAGCGATCATATGGGTCAAAAATAACAAACGTTATCAAACTTCTGAGCTACAAATTCTTTAGGTCCGAACCTTTCGAATTTCACTTTATCAAGTTCAAAACAATACTTAAAAACTCGATTAACTTTGCCCCCTTATGAAATTCAATCGAAAGCGATATTCGGAAACGACATTGCGGGAGTTGTACGAGGCATTGTTGCTTCCCCGCATGATCGAAGAAAAAATGTTGATTCTTCTGCGTCAAAATAAGATCAGCAAATGGTTTAGTGGAATCGGACAAGAAGCTATTGCTGTGGGGTTGACTCAGGCGTTGGAACCAGATGAGTACATATTGCCAATGCATCGAAACCTCGGCGTATTCACCGGACGTAAAATCCCTTTCCAAAGATTGTTCTCACAATGGCAAGGAACGATGCAAGGATTTACTAAAGGAAGGGATCGATCCTTTCACTTTGGATCTAATGAATACCACATTGTCGGAATGATCTCTCACCTCGGTCCTCAGAATGGTGTCGCCGATGGAATAGCATTAGCATCCATGTTAAAAGGCGAACAAAAAGTTACGGCCGTTTTCAACGGTGATGGAGGTACAAGTGAAGGCGACTTTCATGAAGCGGTTAATGTGGCTGCCGTGTGGGACCTGCCGGTGATTTTTGTCATAGAGAATAACGGTTATGGTTTATCAACACCTAGCAATGAACAATTCAGATGCGAAAGTTTTGCCGACAAAGGAATAGGTTACGGCATCGAAGGTATTAGCATCGACGGCAACAATGTCCTTGAGGTTTATGATACCGTAAAACAGATTGCAGAATCCATGCGCAAGAAAGCACGACCGGTAATCCTGGAATGCCGGACATTTAGGATGCGTGGACACGAAGAGGCATCGGGCTCAAAGTATGTTCCTAAAGAACTTATGGAAACATGGGCTAAGAAAGATCCTCTTGACAACTATGAGCAATACCTCGTCAAAGAAAAGGTCATCGATCTTCAATACATTGAAAAGACAAAGAAGAAAATCAAGAAAGAAATTGATGAAGGACTTTCCACAGCGTTTACGGAGTCGCATCCAGCTGCCGATACCATTGCCGAGATGAATGACGTTTATGCTCCGTTTACTCAAGAAGTACACAATGCGTCCGGCGAACGGCAGGAAAGACGATTTATCGACGCCATAAGCGATGGTCTTCGCCAAAGTATGGAACGGTACGACAACCTGGTGCTTATGGGACAGGACATTGCGGAGTATGGCGGAGTCTTTAAGATCACAGATGGTTTTGTTGAAAAGTTTGGTAAGGATCGCGTGCGAAATACTCCGATATGTGAGTCTGCTATAGTTGGTGCAGGTCTTGGCCTATCCATAAAGGGCATGAAGACAATGGTAGAAATGCAGTTTGCTGATTTTGTCACAGAAGGATTCAACCAAATTGTAAATAACCTTGCAAAGTCACATTGGCGATGGGGCCAAAACGCTGATGTTGTTGTACGCATGCCAACGGGTGCCGGAACGGCAGCGGGACCATTTCATTCGCAGAGTAACGAAGCCTGGTTCTTTCATACACCTGGATTAAAGGTCGTGTACCCATCATCACCATACGACGCAAAAGGACTGTTGTGCGCCGCCATCGAAGATCCTAATCCTGTGTTATACTTTGAGCACAAGTTGCTCTATCGCTCGATTAAAGATTCGATTCCACGCGACTATTATACCATTGAAATCGGAAGAGCCCAGCGCGTTAATGAAGGAACTGATATCTCCATCATCACTTATGGCATGGGTGTACATTGGGCAATGGATCTGCTAAAGGAACTGCCGTCATTGAACGCCGATGTAATTGATCTACGAACCTTATTACCATGGGATAAAGAAATGGTTGAGGATACCGTGAAGAAGACAAATCGTGTTATTATTCTGCACGAAGATTCCATGACTGGAGGCATTGGTGCGGAGATCAGCGCCTGGATCAATGAGAGCTGTTTCAAATACCTTGATGCGCCTGTCACCCGTGTTGCCGCATTGGATACGCCAATCCCGTTTGCACCTACCCTGGAGCAGAACTATTTGCCCAAAGTCAGGTTAAAGGCGTCAATTGAAGCAGTCTTAAAATTCTAAGTCGGCGGCAAGATTGACGGTAGGTCGCTCGTTTAGACTATTGGGATCCTTTAATATTCCAGGCGATTATAAATTTTGCTTAAATTAGCCTGTTTCTGACGCCAAATTTTTTGAACGCAAGAGGCCATAATATCATCACTTTTTCGAATGCATGGAAACTGCTGGGATTTATCCTGCTTTTGCTCGTGTTCGGCCAGCCAATAATGGCACAAAACACCAAGGGTGATCGCCCAGTTCCGAACCGCGAAAGCCGATTCAAGACGCCATTCAAAAAAAGCAAGTCAGGCAAAAAGCAAAAGGTTGTCAAAGCAAAGCGCGTCCGGTCGAGTGATAAGTCTTTTGCCGGCCGGGCAAATGCCTTGTCGCCGCGACGGAGAGCCTCGGGGATTGACCGTCCAGGAAAGCCGATCAGGCCAATTGCCCGAACCCAACCATCGAATAAACAAAAGGCATGGCGCGGTGATATTACAGGTCGTAAGATCCGTGCTGGATCAACTGCGGGAAGCAGCCGGAAGAATGTCTATCCTCAGTACGGAAGGTATACCCACAATCCCTCTAAGAAA
>DATHIE010000332.1:0-3666 GCA_035316905.1 Chryseolinea sp.
TCCTGACGATGGCGTTGTCAAAGCACAGGTAATTGAATACTATCTGAAGATTGCGCCCACGTTACTAAACTATGTAAAAGGTCGTGCGCTTACCCTCATCAGGTTTCCAGATGGTATCACGGGTGAGAGTTTCTATCAAAAGAACCGGCCTGATTGGGCACCGAGCTGGATCGAGTTTGTTACCCTGGGCAAAGAAAAGAAAGACTACATCCTTGCGACGGAACCGGCATTGCTCGTGTGGCTTGCAAATCTGGCATCTCTTGAAATCCACCAACTCCATGGCCGAAAGCCCGACTTTGATCGACCTGATTATATGGTATTCGATCTGGATCCGCCTGAAGGCTATTCGTTTCCCAAACTAATCCCCATCGCTAAGGAGTTAAAGACTGTAATAGAGCGTTATGGGTACACGCCTTTCGTAAAAACAACAGGAGGAAAGGGTCTGCACATCTGTTGCCCAATTGAAGCTAAATGGGATTTTCACACTGTGTTTGAAGCGGCACAGGATATCGCAAAACCATTTGTGGATGCAAACGCCGATTCGGTTACCCTTCAAATCAAAAAAGACGCCCGCAAGGGACGTGTACTGGTTGACATCTTCCGGATACGTTCTGGTCAAAGTATCGTGTCGCCCTATAGTCTACGAGGTCGCAACAAAGCTCCGGTTTCGATGCCACTTAGGTGGGATGAGCTTGAGGATGTTAAGAACCCTTCCGAGTTCAACATCATAACTGCGGTCGAAAAGGTATTGAATGATGGCGACGCATGGGAAGGCTTCGATGCTTTTGCTGTTGCATTGCACACGCATCGCCCCAAGAAAAGTGAAAAGAATAAAAATCCCGAAGGAACAAAACACAAGTCACCGGAACAACTCGAGGTATATGCGAAGAAACGAGACTTCAGCAAAACCCCCGAACCATCGGTCAAGGTCATCGAAGAAATTGGCAATCGTTTTGTCGTGCATCGTCATCACGCCTCTCGTCTGCATTACGATTTAAGGCTTGAGCAACATGGTGTGCTCAAATCGTGGGCAGTGCCGAAAGGTCTTCCTCCATATCCTGGCGTAAAGCGGCTGGCGGTCCAAACAGAAGATCATCCCATCGAATATCTCAAATTTGACGGGAAAATTCCAAAGGGGCAATACGGAGCAGGCGAAATGTGGATCTACGCACTTGGAAAATTCCAGATTACAAAAGAGAAAAAAGACGGATTTTATTTTAAACTAAACAGCAAGGAGGTTACGGGCGAATATCGTATCCACAAAATGAAAGACAAAGAATGGTTGTTGGAAAGGGTAGATGAACCTCAGGTAAACTACCTCACTCAGGAAATACAACCTATGCTTTCCGAAAATGCTACTCGTCCGCCAAAAGGCGATGATTACATTTATGAAGTGAAGTGGGATGGAATTCGTGCGCTGATCACTCTTGAGGATGAACAAATAAAAATCCGAAGCCGGAACCAGAATGACGTGACTTTTCAATTCCCTGAATTGTTAATTGGATCCAAGGGATTCCGCGCCACCAACGGTCTTTTCGACGCCGAAATTGTTTGTCTGGATCCTGGAGGCAAGCCGGTATTCCAAAGAGTAATCAGCCGCTTAATGAGCACTGGTGAGACCAACATTCAGAAGCTGTCAAAAAATAATCCGGCGTACTGTTACATTTTCGACTGCCTTTATCTTGATGGTCGTTCGCTCGTCAACGAACCGTTGCTTAAGCGAAAAGAATGGCTGGCCGATGCAGTTCGTGCCGACACTCCATACCGCGTAAGCGAACACATGGAGGACGGAGAATCATTATTTGAGGCGGCAAAGTCGCACGTGCTTGAGGGTATTATGGCGAAGCGAAAAGACAGCAAGTATTTGCCTGGTCGCCGAAGCGATTTCTGGATCAAAGTAAAAGTCAAACAGAGTTCTGAGTGTTTTATCGTCGGCTATACAACGGGAAAGGGGAATCGTGGACAAACATTTGGGGCGTTACAAGTTGCGGAAGATGTGGATGGAACATTGGTCTACCGGGGAAAAGTCGGAACCGGATTTGACGATAAGACTATGAAAGAAATTTTTACTGAGCTGAAAAAGGTAAAAACATTAAAAAAGCCATCTGTCGACGGAAAGCTTGTGGATGAAAAAATATCGGTATGGCTGGAGCCTCGAGTTAAGGCTGAAATCAGCTACTCGAAGATAACTCCCGATAAAATGTTTCGCGAGCCAGTTTTTATCCGATTGCGCCCGGACCTGGGAGTTTGATGGTCCATAGTCCACGGACTATCGACTGATAAACCATCGACTACTTGCAAATTTCTTTCTTCACCTTTTCACTGACCGTCTGCCCAAACTGCTCCGCTATTTTCAGGTCGTCACAGGCCTCTGTTCCGAGTTTCAACTTTTGCTTTGCAATGGCTCGATTGTAATACGCGTACCCGTACTCGGGATTGAACGTAATCGCTACCGTATAATCTTCAATGGCCTCCTTGAATTTTCCCTGCTTGGAGAGAACATTGCCACGGTTTAGCCATGCCTTTTCAAATTTTTCGTTCAACTCAATGGCCTGAGTGTAGTCGGAAAAGGCACCTTTAAGATCGTTTAACTTCTCTTTGACGATGGCTCTGTTCATCCAAATTTCGGCGTCTTTGTCATTGATTTCCAGTGCCTTATTGTAGTCTTCCAAAGCGCCTTTGAAGTATCCCGCCTCCATCCGCTGATAAGCGCGCGCGAGGTATGGGTACAACATACTTGAGTCACTTTCTATCGCCTTTTCCAGGTTATCCATCGAGGATGTACTATCTCCAGAAGTGCGATTCGCCACAGCAATATTGTGTAGCGCAGCCGTGTGATCAGGATTTAGTTGTAGTGCTTTTTTGTAATCCGCCATCGCAGTAGTATCCTGTATGCCTTCCTTAGCAAGTGCCCTGTTTACGTAATAGTCCGCTTCCTTCCCCTCGATTTGAATGGCGGAATCGAGCCAAACAATGGCAGCCTTATAGTTCTTAAGTTTTGTTTCCGACATTCCCAGATAGTTGAATACCTGATGTTTGATGCCGCTTTGAGCCGTTGTTATTTGGTTTTTCCCGGTGGTCGACGCGGATATTCTAAAATAGACCTTGGTCGTCTCACCTGGGGGCACGGTTAATAGCTTTAACAGATTTTCCTTTGACTCCTCATACTTACCCAATTGATACTGTAAGATGGCTACGCTGTAAAGCGCTTCGGGCTGATTGGGCTTTAATTCCAGGTAGATGTTGTAATCCGTATGGGCGCCCTGCAGGTCCTTCAATTGTTCGCGCGTAGCTGCCCGGCTGAAATACGCTTCCGCGAACTTGGGATTTTCCTGCAGACATTTATTGAAGATGGAAAGGGCTTCCTGATATCTCGCGTCGTTGAATGCTTCCTCACCTTTTTCGTAAAGTCTGCCCACGTCAATTTTTTTATCCTGCGCACGACAGATCAAGGCAGCAAAGGCAAGCGTTATGATCAAAATAGCTCTCATGACCTGGAAATTTAACGAAATAATCTTCTCCTAATTGCAAACTCTTTATGGGAATTCGTGTTTAACTACGTATGGAAACTGCAAAAAAAACCTCGCGGAAGTCTGCCAATAAAATTTCTGCAGACAAGATCCAATCTTCATACATCGAATACGTGCTAACCAACGGAAAGAGACC
>DATHIE010000333.1:0-5308 GCA_035316905.1 Chryseolinea sp.
ATTTCCTGCAACATCTGTTGCCTCAGTGTTTTTTTTCCATAGTCATAAAATTTAAAGTTTATAACTGGAAGTTACGAATTCAATAAAATGAGTTAATGATGAGGGGACTTACAAAAAACTACCGAAGGTTTTGTTCAACAACCTATATACGTATTGCGCATATATTCTTTCTAGTTGAACCGATTTTGTGACTTTTTCCGTGTTATTACTCGTTTAGAAACGGATAGTATAATCCAATTGTCAAAATATCGCTCAACAAAACTACTTTTTGATGCAATGAGACGTAAGGAGTTGCGTTAGTGCTTTATCCAACGACATTCTTTTTTTTCTTCCTGGTGACGCCACAGCTCCTGGAAGATGAGACTTCCTGAGCGCAGCTTTGCAAAGGTCCCCTGATCTACGATGCTTCCGTGCTGCAAGACGTAGATGTAATCAAAGTGTGTAAGCATATAAAGGCGGTGCAGGCTTGATACCACCACTTTGTCTCCGAATTCTTCGAATAGCTTTTCGTAGATCTGATTCTCAGTCTTTGAATCGACGCTGCTGGTGGGTTCATCCAACAAAATGATGTCGCTGCTTTTAGCTGCGAGAATTCCTCTGGCGAGAGCAAGACGTTGCTTTTGTCCGCCGGAAAGATTCACACCTTTTTCCTGGATGTTTGATTGCAGTTTTTTAGGTAGCTGTTCTACGACTTCATCGAATTGTGCAGTCTTGCATACCTCCATGATCTGCTGCTCATCGAATGGGAGACCAAGGGTTATGTTATGTTCGATGGTATTCTCAAATATTTCAGGCTCTTGTGGAAACAGTGTGGTCGAACTGGATATGGCATTGATGGAAACATTCGTTTTGTCATCCACTGTGATCACCGTTCCAGGTTGTGGCTCAAAAAGGCCACGCAACAGCGCCATGAGTGTACTCTTCCCGCTTCCACTTTCGCCAATAAACGCAATGCGCTTACCCTTCTCTAATACAATAGAGATGTCGTGAAGACTGGACGTTTGTTCGTCTAAGGAATAACTTTCTTTGTGGGAAAAGTTCAGCTTGCTGATAGAGATACGCTTCCAGTTTTCCGGCAGCGTACGAACGTCATCGGGAAGGTGATGTTCCTTGTATGCTTGTGTGATAAAGCGTGACGTTTGCACGTCGGTATTGAATTGAACGATCTGTGTGTATTGCCATGCGACGTCATGAAATACGCTGGTGAATTGGTTAACAAATCCCAAAAGTGCGACAAGGTTTCCGACCATAAAGACTTTGCCCTGTTCCCAGTGCTGATAGATGTAACCTACCACAGTAACAACATACACCAATCCAACGAGCATGTCCGCAACAAACCATTTCCATTCATTGATCCTGACATTTTTCATGAATGGAGGAAATATATCACCAACTTTTTTCAACAGACTGGATTCCATACGTTTCTCCAGTCTCAGCGTAATCACTGTATTGATGTTGGAAAGACTATCAAATAAAGTACTTGAAACAATATGTTCTTTTTCATTCGTTTCGTCCAACGCCTTGATAAATGGCTTGTCGAACCTGAAGATCACCCATATGGTGATTATCCCCAGTAATACACCTATCGCCCCAAACAAAGGCGAGAAAATTATCATGGCGACAAAGGAAAAAGAGAACTTTGACAACGCGTACATGTACATGAAGCCATTCTGAAAAAACTCCTTCAATGCCTCGTAAGCCTTTCTGATCCTGTTAATGGTGGAACCACTATGATGATCCTGATGCCACTTTACAGGAAGGTGCAGAGTCTGATGATAAAGTTCCTCTAAAAAATTGCGGCTTAAGTTGAAGGCCAGCTTTCGTTCGAGAATTCTGGCGGGCCCGTGAAATGCCCACTCAATAAGTTTTAGCAACAGATACGCGCCGGCATAAAGCCATGCAAACCGCAAATGATTAAGTCCTTCTTTCTGTAGTGTATTGATGAACCATCCGTATAGCAAAGGAAAAAGTGCAAAGGTTCCGCTTGCAAGAATGAAAAGAGAGTACACGATTACATACTGCTTCTTTTCCTTCTTGGCGTAGACCCAAGCAGTCTTCATCAACGATACATACGGATTGGCCATTTATAAATGCGGAATCGGTGAAATTACGATTTTCTTGAGTACTGTCTTCCAGAGCGGTTGCTTTCTTTCATTCCCCCTTAGGACTGTCTTCCAGAGCGGTTGCTTCCTTGTCAGACAACTGCGCATATGGAATGGGTTTTGCAAATTAATTTACAACCACTGAATCATCACGCGAAGGATCTGTTAGAACCTTGTGCAATGATTCTACTGAGCATTTCTTCCTTACGTTGGGCAGGTTCTTCGCGGGAGAGTGCGTTCCTTCGTCGGCACGTGTGTGCCTCCATTTCTTGTGGGCAGGCTTTAATAAAAGAGAATGCGCTCTGAATGACAGATGAAAGGAGATTTTTGCTTTCTTTCATTCCCCCTTAGGACTGTCTTCCAGAGCCGTTGCTTCCTTATCAGACACCTGCGCACATGGAATGGGTTTTGCAAAATAGATACAACCGGTGAATCATCACGCGACGGATCTGCCAGAACCTTGTGCAATGATTCGACTAAGCATTTCTTCCTACGTTGGGTAGGTTCTTCGCGGGAGAATGCATTTTTGTCTTCCCTTTTTGTGCTGTCTTCCAGAGCGCTTGGTTCTTTGTTAGGCAACTACACACATGGAATGGGTTTTGCAAATCGACTTGCAATCGATGAATCGTGACGCGAAGGATCTGCTGGAACTTTGCGTAATGATTCTACTTACAAACTTCCTCCTCACGTTAGGAAGATCCTTCGCGAGAGAATGCATCTCTTTGTCGGCAAGCGTGTGCCTCCATTTCGAGTGAGCAACCCATAGTAAAAAGAGAATACGCTCTGGATGACAGAAAAGGAAGGAGCGAATGCTCTATCATTTGATCGTTATTGTCGATTGATAAAGTTTGAATGAACCCGTTCGCGCATCAGACCATATTGCAAGGAAGGATCCATCGGGTTTCGCAATTAAGCTGCAATAGTCGCCGCCCTGGGGCCACGCGTTGATGTACCATGCTTTAGTTTTGTCGGGACAACTATCTTCAGAGTTCACCCTTACGGGATCAATGAAAGTATTTCCACCATCGGTCGATGTGGTAAAAAAGAGACTATAACATTCGTGATCGTTTGACTGTACGCGCGATAAGTACATAACGCCGATTGTTCCATTCTTTTCGTGGACAGCTGCCGCCGCGGCGATGTCCTCTTGAGTTTTTATTACACTGTTGTCAATCTTCAATGTTTTTGTCCAGCTTTCGCCATTGTCATCTGAATGAGTGATGTAGATCCCCTTGTCTTTTTTGCCATTGAAAGTGTAATACAAACGGCCCCTCCATTTTGGTGATCTGTTCAGGGTGAGTGAGTGATAACCATCGCCGGACTTGGAACTTATAAATTTTGGTGCAGAGAATGTCTGGCCTCCATCGTTGGACGTGATCAACCAATTACTGGCATCTTCAAATGGATCGGCTTTGCTTTCACCTTGTACAAACTGCCCTCGTAGAAGGATTGGGATTGCAAGAGTGCCGTTTTCCAGTATCACTGGAGTTTTTGCATTGATATCGACATTCTTGAATGGTTGGTAAAATGTCCGCTGCTCAAAAGTTTTGCCACCATCTAGTGATCTTGCGACTAAAACAAACGGGTCGTGATCATCCGCCCGCAGGCTCTGCGTTGCGATCAGGTAGATATGTCCCTCGAATGGACCTCTGGATTCGTCGAGCAAAAGCATATTGTGATCGTATCCCGATCCGAGCAGAAGTTCCGAAGTCCATTGCCGGCTTTTGATGGAGTTACTTCTCGATGCACTTTTTATCCCCAGCATATAGTTCAATCCATAGATATAAGATACGGCGATATCTGCGTTTGGAAGTGTTACACACCAGGGGTTAGCGCCCCAGGGGATATTCTCAGATGACCAGGTCTTTCCTCCGTCAGTAGATTCAATCAGAGTGTTAGTGCAATTCTTAACCGTGTCGGGGCACATTGTCAACACACAACCCACAAGATGTTCTGGATATGAAGGGTCAGCGATGACGGTATTTTCGAATGAGTAGTTGTAATCCTTCGTTAACCTGATCCTGATATTTTCACCGACAATAATACGTTGTTGTGAATACGCGAAAACGGAGAGCAGCATCAGTAACGTTGCTGAAACCCCACTCAGCATGCGCTTACTAGGTCGTTTCTTCATTTCCAATTGCACTCGAGGTTCCTTTTTTCATCTGCACTCAGCTGAGCGATGATGTCTTTCGAGTACCCTTTCCACTCGTTGTACCAATGTGACGCATCTTTACTTGTGTTGTACATAGCGATGAACCTGGTAAGGTCTGGGTTAAATCCGATGATTATACGACCGACCCCATCGGGATCGTCCCAGGTGCCTTCGAACAGTCCTTTGGAGAACGTGCCCTTGATAATTCCTTTCTTCAGTTCAGGCGTAACTGTGAGCAGGTACCTGCCCGTTGCAGAATCGCCATGAATTGTGATTTTAACAGGGCCAACGTTGGTGCAATAGGAGAGCGTCTTAGAGGGCTTTGACGGTTGTTTCTGCGGGTAAGCTGAAGCTGAAATTGTTAGGAGAAGCAGGAGGATAAAGAATTTCATATTGAATTTTTAGCTAGTCACATTTTTTCAGAACCCAAAATCCATTTGTGTTCTTTGTTCCCCAATCTTTTTAGACAAAGGAGTTAAAATCTTCGACCAACTCTTTCAATACTGTCTTCCAGAGCGCTTGGTTCTTTGTCAAACGCCTGCGCACACGGAATGGGTTTTGCAAATTAGATTACGACCGGTGAATTGTCACGCGAAGGATCTGTCGGACTCTCGTGCGATGATTCTACTCTCCGATTCTTCCTCCGTTAGGCAGGTTCTTCGCGAGAGAATGCGTTCTTAAGCGTGTGCCTCCATTTCTTGTGCAAGCCTAAGTAAAAGAGAATGCGCTCTGAATGACAGATGAAAGGAGGTTTTTGCTTCCATTCGCTCCCCTTTAGTGGTGTCCTCCAGAGCGCTTGCTTTGCTATCAAACAACTGGGCTAATGGAATGGGTTTTGTGAATTGTATAGATACCTATGATAATTCACGCGAGGGATCTGTCGGAACAAGAGCAGCATGGTTGACATTTGCAGAGATCCTTTCGGGCAGATCCTTCGCGCCCAGGTACACCGACATTAATTTCGTTCGCAAAACCCATTCCTTTGGTGCAGGTCTTTGATAAGGAGTGTCGCTCAGGAAGACAGTACTAAAAAGGAAGGACCTACCTTTCA
>DATHIE010000334.1:0-16400 GCA_035316905.1 Chryseolinea sp.
TATTCGCTTCGCTGCGCTTATACACCTTTATTTGAGGTAAGCCTGCTTCATATATGTGCCGAATTCAATCATGTTTCCTGTGCAGAAGTTCTTGCCAGCCGGGGCGCCGACATAAATTCAAAAGCAGGAATTGATGAACACGGCTTTGGAGGACAGACACCCATCTTTCATACAGTAAATCAAAACACAGATCGATCCGCTGCTATGATGAATTATCTTTTATCCAGATCAGCAGATCTGAAGATCACGGTGGCCGGATTGATCTGGGGTAAGGGCTATCAATGGGAAACGTTGATCCCTGCTGTTAATCCTATTAGTTATGCAATGATGGGATTGCTTCCCCAAATGCACAGAGACGAAGAAACAACGGCAATGATTGTTTCATTGCTACTCGATGCAGCTGATGGTATTAAGTATACTCCACAAAATGTTCCTTGTGCTTATCTTAGAAAAGGATGAAAGAGATGGAGATTAAAGGAGCCAAGGATCCGATTTCAATCCGGCTGGCCGATGAAAAAGATGTTTTCCTGCTTCACACCGTCTGCAGGCAGTCATACATTCAAAGCTTCGCAGATCATTGGGTTGAAGGAGGGCTTACCTGGTACCTGGACACAGTTTATGGAATGGATGTTCTCGAACGCGACCTAAAGAATCCTGTCATCAATTACTTTATTTCTTATTACGACGGTGTACCAGCTGGCTTTATGAAAGTAAAGTTGAATTCTCCGCTGTCCCTACAGATAGAAGGCAGTCATTTGGAGATTGAAAAACTTTATTTCCTGGAAAAGTATCAGAGGAAAGGTCTGGGCAAGCGGATGATAGCTAGTGTCAGAAAATTGGCTGACAAACTTGGGACAGATCTGATATGGCTGGGGGTAATTGAATCGAATGTAAGCGCCATCTCTTTTTATGAAAACAATGGATTCAGAATTTTCGACAAAACAAGATTGGAGATTCCCTATTTCAAAGATGAGCTACGCGGTATGTGGAGGATGACCCTGGAGACAGGAGGGAATCATCGGGAAAAAGATATTAAATGAAATATTTGCTCGATAACGAAGAGACTGCCAGGATTCGCTTTCGGATCATTGAAAGATCGGACTTCAGACATTGGCTTCCATTTTTTGAAGACCCTGAATCCTTTCGGCATTGGAATATAAAACTTCAAGGTCCGGATGTTGAATGCGAGCAATGGTACGACAAACAATTCGGACGATACAATCAGGACAAAGGAGGAATGAATGCGCTCATTGAAAAGTCGTCGGGCAACCTGGTAGGACATTGCGGACTGCTTGTTCAGAACGTTGATAACTGTGCCGAACTTGAAATTGGTTATTCACTTCTTCCTGCATTTTGGAACAAGGGTTATGCAACGGAGGCTGCAGCGAAATGCAGAGATATTGCATTTGAGCGTGGTTATTCGACCTCCTTAATTTCGATTATAAGCTTGACAAACATTCAATCATCACGAGTTGCGGAAAAGACCGGGATGTCCAACACAAAAGAAACCGTGTACAACGAGAATGCGGTTAACATTTTCAGAATCACAAGGGAGCATTGGATTTCAATAGCGCCAGGTATTAAATCGCTTCGTTAATTGGGAATAAGATCCCATCCGTCAGCTTCATCGGGACTCCAATAACTAACCCACGTCCATCGCACCATGCCATAAGATGGGCCATATGCATACATGAATCCCGATCCATCAGTAGCCATGGGGGTGTAGTCGAAATAGTCATTGAGGTGGCTAAAAGTCTGCCCGTGTTGCGAGTAATCGATTGTGTATTGCGTCCATATGGTACTCTCTATTCCGAATATTGGCAGACAGTCCGGGTTTAACGGGGCTGGATCGGTGACCGGCTGCAGAGGAATTGTGCGGGCCTCTCCAACAAAAAGAAAGGAAAAGTAATAAGCATTTAATGGTTTGGAGAAATAAGCCGAATCATTATCGATTGAAAGGTGTCTGATAATTTCTTCATCAGCAACGGAGGCCCAGGAGCCGCCCTTCGGGCTGTTGGTAAGGAATTCTTTGATCACCCACGTATTTGATTCCTTGCCAACAATTGCAAGTACCAATGTATCAGGCAAGTATTTGACCGTGATCTCTTTGGTGATAAAATCTCGTGATGCCTGGAAAAAAATGTAATGACTCCGTTGGCCAATCTCGGGTTCATCAAAACGAATGGCGCCTTTATCCGGAAGACCTTCGAGTGGATCAGGATCCTTCTCTATTATTTTTTCGGGATCGTCAGAAGAACACGCCGTCAGCAATATGGAAAGAACAACGAGCAAAGATAATTTCATGGCGCGTGCTGGTGTTTTTGATCTGTAAGCCAATAAGTGAATTTACAAAATAGAAACATTTCCTTACTAGGAGAATCTTGTTTCGATTGTGAGCTTGTATAAAAAGTGCGAAGAGGAGCTACGGAAAGGGCTCACTTATTGAAATAAAAGTCTGACACAAGGTTAGACGTATCCCACGTGTGTTGATGCCCGTCGGACAGCTCCAACACATTTTCTCTCACCTTTTTGAATACCTGTTCTATACTGAGGCCGGGTACTCGTAGTGCTTTTATGATTTCCTGGGTATACAATCCATGAGCCGCTGCACCATCAGATGCGACCGATCCAGGTGCAGTTGCATACGCGATGAATGCTCCAACGGCAGGGTTAGGTGGTGCAAGTCCTTTTGCAATACTTTGTTCTGTACCATGGAAAGGATTATTTCGGCAGGCGTCAAGGATCATCACACTCATTTTGACATCGGCATATTGCATTGCGTCAAGCGCAGCGTCCACCGGAATACAGGTACGTTCCACATCTTTCGGCATTTTAATAGCGGCGTCAATGGGGATAATATAATTTGTTCCGTCGACCTGAAGCCCGTGACCCGCATAATAGAATAGTGCCACGGTATTCGAAGGGTTCGATTCTTTTAGCTGGGCATGGAATGCACGGATAGCTTTCTTGATCTCCGCAGACGTCTGGTTTACTTTCACAACGGTCGTAAAATTCAGTTTCTTTAATTCTTCAGCAATGACAAGGGCGTCGTTCACAGGGTTCTTAAGATGTCCAACAGGTTCATTGTAATTAGAATTACCAATGATGAGCGCAATTCTTTTTGCTGTCGATGCATCCGGACTTTTTTTCGTCATTGTCTGATTCTGACTTGACACAATTTCAGCAAGCGCATCCTGTGCCATGTAGTGATCAGGATTGAGCGTTAAACAACGTTTCAAGTTCGCTTCTGCAAGGTCCTTTTGCTGGACCTTCCTATAGGCGACGGCACGATCGAACAGCAACTGCGATTGTTTGACGTTGTCAGAGATGTATGGAGCTGCTTCCGTATACGATTCGATTGCCAGATAGTAGTCACCTTTAGAGCTTTGACACTTTCCGATCAGCCAATGAAGGTTGCCTTTGTTTTTTCTTCCCAGTGCAATAGTTTGCTTGAAATCATCAATAGCAGGTGTGTACGCACTATTTTTATAATGCGCCATCCCCCTTGCATAATACGCTTCAACGTCGAGCTTTTTGTCACGAGCGTTCTTCGTGAGGTATTCCGACAAATTTGAAATAGCCTCATGGTATTTTCCCTCATTGTAAGCATCAACGCCGGACTTATACAGATTGTACTGTGAAAATCCGATGCTTACCAAAAAGGTAAGTGCTGTGGTTAGAATTGCTTTCATCATCAGAAGTTATACGTCAGTCCTAACTGAAAATTTAAAGTGGTAAATCCTTTATCGTCTGAGAGGGGAAAGTTTTTTGGGAGAGGGGGTACTTTATCAAAGGGATTGTAAGAATCAACAGCTAATATATGGTTTTCATAGAGAGAGGTGTCAACAAAAGGCACTGGAAAGGTATAGCCGAGACCTGCTTGCATGTAAAATGAAAACAGATTCGTGGGAAAAAATTCAACGCCTACACCAATGTTTATTCCGCCAGTTGTTGTTGTTTGGGATTCTGATAATATATAAGATTGATTGTTGACCTGGAGGTAATCATCAATCGTGGGATGATCGAAAAAATTAATGTTCGATTCTACTTCTTCCAGGCTTGACATGACTAAGCTGGGAGCAACAAGGGCGTAACCTGATGCAACAGTATTACTTTTTATGGGAACAAAATTAATTTTAGCTACCGCGCCTAATGATAACTGGCGAATGTCGCCACCAGAGAGATTGACTATTAGGTACTGGGCCTGGCTTGCAGTATAATAGGTATTATTGGGTATAAATATTGTCCAGTTGGGGTCTAGGTACCTATCGGTCATGAAATTATTATAATCGCTTCGGTAGGAGGCATAGTTCAATAACGTGCCAACGCTCAAGATCCGGTTAACTCTTTTCTGATAGCCCAGCCCCACAAAGGTACCTCCCTGGTAATTGTTTTGGCCAAGACTTGTAGCGGCACCCAGGTTAAAATGTAAGGAGTTGCTTTTTTCCAGCCTGGCTTTCACGGCAATGACAGCTTCTTCTTGTCCCTGAACGATGGGTGCAAGCATGGTTAGCAGTACCGTTGTAAGTCCGAAAGCTGTCCTGACCATGTTTTAGGAGAGCAAAGCAGTCAAATCGGCTCCCAATGCGGAAACCGTACGATTCTCCAACATGAATATACTTTTTTTGCAGGTTAGTACCAAGAAATCATTTAGGTATACTTGGCCTGACTTCGATCTTGCTCGGAAGGGTCCTGGGGTTCATTTTTAAAAGATCGACAACCATTTGTCCTAGGTCCTCGGGCTGTATCTTCCACGCATCTCTATCGGATGGCTGATTATTATTAAAGTTTGTAGCCACGGAACCTGGTAGGATGGTGGTAACCTTTACGCCATAATTCCTGATATCGAGCATAAGAGCCTGCGTGAATCCAACGAGCCCGAACTTACTGGCGTTGTATGCGGTTGCACCCGGAAAGAAATTTATTCCTGCCAGGCTAGCCATTGTTATTATATACCCTTTAGTTTTCTTCACGGCCTCAAGTGATGCCTTCACACTATTGAATACTCCAGTGAGGTTTGTATCGATCGTCTCATGCCATTGATCTTCTGTTAGCGTCTCGATCGAACTAAAATATCCGATCCCTGCGTTCGCTATCAGAATATCCAACTGTCCCCATTTTTTAATGATGCCTTCAACCACCTTTTGCTGGTCAGACAACTTGCGAACATCTGCAGCGAATCCAATGGCTTCCCCTTTGCCAATGCCATTCAATTTTGTTGCAGCTTCGTCGGCGGAGGCTTTGGTTCGTCCAGTGATGGCAACCTTTACATTTTCCTTCATTAGTGATTCAGCCACACCATATCCGATTCCCTTTGTGCCTCCGGTGACAAGGGCCACTTTGTTTGCAATGTTTTCCATAGAGAGTTCTTTGTAAACAAATATACAAGAATTGAATTCTAATGCAGGATTTGTGAAGCCTTTCGATTTTCGTAGAGGACTACTGTTGTGTGTACTTCACACATGGGATCTACCCATTTTGCCATCATTGGTGATTGTATAATATTTTGATTTTAGTTGACAATATTTTTCTACTTTCGAACCCAAAATTGGAGAATTATGAATCATAGAAACTTAATATGTTTTGTCCTGCTATCAGTAGCGATTTTTTCTTGTAAACCACATCCGCCTACTGATCTGGCAAAAGAAAACCTGATCCCAAAACCTGTATCGGTGACGGCAACTAAAAAAGTATTTGAGCTAACAAAAACTTCAGGTATTTATGTTGAAGGAGAGTCTGCTGAATTAAAATTCATCGGTGAATATCTCGCCGACAAGTTCCGTCCCTCTACCGGTTATGAGCTAGCCGTTTCACCGACTGCAAAAGCTCCTGAGTCCGGAAGCATTTATTTAGTCGCGTCCGGGAATGACGAGGAGTTGGGAGATGAAGGTTACGAGATTGAGATAACCGGAGACCTTATCAAGGTTACAGCCAATAAACCAGCAGGCGTTTTTTGGGCAGTTCAGACATTGCGTCAATTGTTACCCGCTAAAGTTGAAAAGAGTTCAGTGCAGGAGGGGCCATGGGAATTTTCAACAGGAACAATACGCGACTACCCCAGTTATCCTTTCCGTGGATCGATGCTGGATGTTGCGCGACATTTCTTCTCTGTTGAAGATGTGAAGCGATACATTGATTTGTTGAACTTGTATAAGATGAATGTCCTTCACCTTTCGTTATCAAACGATCAGGGTTGGAGAATTGAAATCAAGTCATGGCCGAAGCTTACATCTGTTGGCGGAAGCACTGAAGTAGGAGGAGGTAAAGGAGGATTCTACACCCAGGAACAGTATAAAGATATCGTTAAGTATGCCCAGGATCGTTACGTTACCATTGTACCAGAAATCGATATGCCCGGACACACGAATGCAGCGTTAGTCTCATATCCTGAATTGAATTGCAACGGTAAGACCCCCGTTGCTTACACAGGTGTTGAAGTTGGTTTCAGCTCACTTTGCACAACCAATGAAGTAACGTACAAGTTTATCGATGACGTGGTTCGTGAATTGTCCGCGATTACGCCTGGTCCGTACTTTCATATTGGCGGCGATGAGAGTCATGCAACAAAGCGAGAGCATTATATTCCATTCGTAGCGAAAGTAAGGGACATAGTTAAGTCTCACGGGAAGCAAGTGATCGGATGGGAAGAAACTGCACAAATAAATATGAACGAAAAGAGACCTGAGGATGCCGTGAAGGTCGATGCGAACGAGAGGGCAAGTGCAGCCAGCGCTATTGCGCAGTATTGGTCAAACGCAAATCACGCGTTAGAAGCTGTTGCCAATGGTTCAAAACTTGTGATGTCGCCTGCTACCAAGATGTATCTCGATATGCAATATGATTCCACAACGAAACTGGGATTGCATTGGGCTGCATACATCGAAGTTGACAGTTCGTATATGTGGGATCCTGCAACACGAGTAAAAGGAATCACGCGTGAAGATATCCTGGGTATAGAAGCTCCGCTGTGGACAGAAACCATCACAAACATGGATGAGATCGAATACATGGTATTCCCACGTATCATTGGTCTTGCCGAAATCGGATGGTCACCAGCTACCGGCAGGGGTTGGGATGAATACAAGATCCGTCTGGCTAACCATGGTCCGCGAATGAAGGCCCTGGGTATTGACTATTACGCTTCGAAACAAGTTCCCTGGGTTGATGAACAGGCGGTCCCTGCCAAAGAATAATGAGTGCCACAAGTAGTAGTAGCACACAATACTTGAGTGTTGACTTATTGATTGTTGAGTGTTGAGTGTTTTTTAAACTTGTAGCATCCGTTCAGAACATTCAACATTCAAGTATTTTCCGCTTTTAAACCACTGTCGGCTGAGAATCGCATATTGGATGTTACCGTGCTGATTAATAAGTGGATCAATATAAAACAGGAGGCCTAACGCCTCCTGTTTTGTTTATTACCAAAAAAATCCAATTATTGGCGATCACTAATCGTTGCCGGGATGTATTTATACGTCCGATGTTGGGTTTAATTTGTTACACCATGAAAGTAGCCGCTTTATCCATTTCCTTCCTGCTCAGTTTCATTTTAGTGTACAGCCAAAAAACAGAGTTCGGAAATGTCACCATCAGAGAACTGTCAAACGAGACCTACGCAAATGACACCGCATCTGCGGTAGTGTTGTTTGATGTGGGTGAACTTGCAGTAGATCAAAACGCAGTATCCAGTACAAAATTCAGACGACACATGCGCGTCAAGATCCTTAAGAAACAAGCTTTCGATGAGTGGGGAAACCGGCGGTTCTATATTCATAAGACTGGTGACCTGAAGATTAAGGCTGCGACTTACAATCTGGAGAATGGGACTATTCGCAAAGTCGAGCTGGAAGAAAATGCCATTATGCGCACGGATCATGATGATGATACCAGGTTAGTAAGGATTGCGTTCCCGAATGTAAAAGAAGGATCAATTGTCGAGTTTTCGTATATGGAACGATATCCCGACCTCTATGTACCGGGTTGGCAATTCCAGCACTCAATACCGGCTCGTTGGAGCGAATACACGGTATCAATCCCGGTAAAAAATCTGAAATACAATCTCAAAGGATTTTTGAAACCCGCAGTACATGAAGAAAAGTATGAAGGATCATACCATCGCTGGTTGTTAACAGATATCCCAGCATTTGTATCAGAGCCCATGATGGCGGACAAGGATGCGTATATCTCCGAGGTGAATTTTGCCACGCGTTATTATGATTGGGACGGCGCATATTACTATCTGACTGGAAGCCAGGAATTCGGAGAGATAGTTCATCGTTACAAATTCCTTACAAAAACTGCTGAAGAACTCACGGCGGGGATGGTAGACGATAAGCAAAAGATCCGCGCTATTTCCGACTACGTTAAACAGCTCGTCCAGTTTGATGGTAACGATCGGATCTGGGGTAGTAATCCAAATGAGTTGATCGACAAAAAGAAAGGCTCATCCGGCGATATCAATTTACTACTCGGTTCAATGTTGGAAAAAGCTGGCTTCAAAGTGAACATGATTTTGTTAAGCACGCGTAACTATGGTTTTATCGACCAAAAGGTTCCCAGTCTGAGGCAGTTCAATTATGTTGTTTGTGAAGTAATTACCAAGGAAGGAGATATCCTTGTAGACGCGACAGACAAATTGTTGCAGTTTGATATGCTTCCTCCACGATGCTTCAATCAATTCGGATTCCTTGTCGGAACGGGACAATTCGGATGGGCGCCGGTTCAACCCAGGCATCGGGCAAAAGTATTGTTCGACGCGACGGTCACTTTTACCGAGTCAGGGGGTTTGACAGGAAAACTTAAATCATCTAAGGATGGATATGCTGCTTATGATATAAGAAAGCAATACAGAGCAGGAGACGAAAATAACTATAAGATCGATCTCGGTAACAAACTCTGGAACGTTCAGAAATACGAGATCAAAAACCTTCAAGCTATTGATAAGCCAATTGAGGAATTATGTGACGTGAGCATCGATGATTATGTGATACAGGCAAATGATAAAATCTATTTTAATCCCCATCTTTTTCTCAGGGAGGAGTCAAATCCGTTTGTATCAGATTCAAGAATGTATCCTGTTGATTTTGAGAAGCTCATAGATAAAACGATAGTTTGCACGCTGGTCCTTCCTGAAGGATACGCAGTCGAAGAAGTCCCCGAGAATAAAGCGCTC
This sequence comes from Chryseolinea sp., assembly GCA_035316905.1. GTDB lineage: Bacteria > Bacteroidota > Bacteroidia > Cytophagales > Cyclobacteriaceae > Chryseolinea. The sequence continues at coordinate 9,173 of DATHIE010000334.1, forward strand.
GCTCTTCCTGGCAACGCCGCTAAGTGTGTTTTCAGCACTACCGTTAGTGGCAACAAGATCATGGTGACGAGCAAACTAATCTTTAATAAAACTTACTTCCTGCCAGCCGAATACGGCTCACTTAAAGAATTTTACGCTACGATTGTAGCAAAGAAGGCTGAAAACATTGTATTGAAAAAGAAATAGCGTGTTGCTTTAGCTAAAATTCAGAATGCTGTAATTCTCCCCACGATTCTGCTACCAATAGGCATAACCGTATTAACCTATGGATTTCAGATTCTGGAAAAAACAAGAAAAAGCTAAACCAGTTTCGGTAGCTCGGGATTGGTTCAACTCAGTTGTATTTGCAGTGGTTGCTGCCACGTTGATCCGATGGACTACCGTGGAAGCTTATGTGGTTCCTACTCCTTCAATGGAAAACACAATTCTCGTAGGCGACTATCTTTTCGTTAGTAAATTCCACTACGGTACACGGACCACCAGTACGCCTTTGCAAATTCCGCTCACCCATCAGAAGATCTGGGGAACAAACATTCCGTCTTACCTCGACTGGATAGAACTGCCATCTTATAGACTTCCTGGAATCAGTGAAGTAAAGCGAGGCGATGTAGTTGTGTTCAATGTACCACCAAAGAGCATGAATGAAGGACAGGAGCATCCTGTACAACTAAAATCAAATTACGTGAAGCGTTGTGTTGCTGTGGCCGGCGACCGGCTGCAAATAGTTGATAAGGAAATCTTCGTGAATGGTGCGGCACTGACTCGTCCTGAAAACATGAAGTTCAGATACATGGTCACAGCTAAGGACGAGATAACGTCAAGGACCATGACCAGGCTACAACTAAGTAAAGATGATTGCTTCTTTATGGGACGGTTGGAGAATCAGGCGATGTACACAATGTTTCTAACCAACAAACAGGTGGAGGAGATTTCGTCGTTGCCATTTATTTCTTCAGTAACAAAGCAGGATAAGACGAACAATGGTCCGGAAGATGATATATTTCCATCTTCAGATTATTCGAAATGGAACGGCGACGCTTATGGGCCATTGGTGATACCTCAAAAGGGCATGTCCATAAGTATCAATGATTCGACACTTGCATATTATGGTGAAACGATAAAGCTATATGAACACCTCGATGATGTATCTATAACAAATTGCAAACTAACCATTGGTGGCAAAAACCTTGACAGTTATACCTTTCGACAGGACTATTATTTCATGATGGGTGACAACCGTCATAATTCATTAGATTCAAGATATTGGGGCTTCGTTCCTGTGGATCATATCGTAGGGAAACCCCTTTTCATTTGGCTTTCGCTCGATTATGAGGCTGATTTGATGCACAAGCTCCGATGGAATCGGATGTTCACAAAAATTGAATAAATTCGTCGCATGGTGATTCACTGGCGATCCGCACTCTGTATTGTCTTTTTATTTGTTCTCTGCTCTTTTTTGGCTCCCATCAAGTGGGTGGCTATCGGTGATTCTATAACATACCTCAATGAACACCCGGATGAAACGGGTAACAGGATCACAAAAGGCTACATGAAGTTAGTCTGCGAAAAGCGTCCCGATATCGAATACGTCAATAAGGGATACAACGGCTGGACCTCAGGTGATATCGCTTCAAAAATTGAAACGCTTGGATTGGAAAAAGCAGACATCTATTCTGTCTTTCTCGGTACGAACGACTGGTGGCAGGGTCGGCCCATAGGTTCCTTGAAAGACTATGAATCCAATACCGGTAGCGCGACCCTCTATGGCGCTTTCAGGATCATCATAGATAAGCTTAGACTCCTCAATCCGAATGCCCAGATCATATTGATTACTCCGTTGCAACGTGGCGACTTCATTTCCATGGGTAACATGAAGAACAATGCGTATGGATCGTATAAATCCAAGAATGATCAATCTTTGGAACAGTTCGCAACCGCACTCGTACAATTGGCCAAGAAGGAAAATTTCGCGACGGTGGATTTGTATCACAACAGCGGGATCACTCAGAAGAATATGGTGAAATTCAAAAGGTTAAAGGATCCATCTACCGGCTCATATAAGAACTACCCTTATCCCGACTATACCAAAATTCCATTTGATCCCTCTGTCGATGAATATCCATATCCTACGGATGCAATAGATATGACTTATGACGGCCTGCATCCCTCAGATAAGGGATATGAGGTCATTACTTCCATGATATTAAAAGTGCTTAGAAAGTAGTTGCGGAATGTTCATTCTGAAATGCGAGGATACAACCTGGCGACAAATAATCATTGTCGATTTTAAATCTCACGTAAAATCCATAAGGTTGCATGTAATTTTATCTGTGGTCCACTTTTTCAATCAGTTAATAAATGGTTGCGCAGGAACCCGTTGTAACATTTCTTATTGACAAGGCTGGCATAGTAACGCTATCCGGAGACTTTGACGTTTCAAGACTGGGCCTTGCACACAAGGTTGAAAGCGGCCGTTCCATATTCGAGCTTTACGAAGATACCCCTCAAGTCGTTCATGCGTTCCAACGAGCACTACTTGGGGAACATGTTAACCTGGAGACAACTGTAAACGGATTTACGTTCGCTAATAGTTATTCACCATTGTTCGACATTGACGGCCATGTGACCCGCGTTATTGGTGTTTCGTTCAACGTCACAGAAAGTAAAAAAACGGCGGAGATCTTAAGAAACAGTGAGTTCCGTCTTCGTACGCTGTTCAACTCTGCCAGCGATGCCATTTTCACAATGGACAATAAAACATTCATCGACTGCAATGATGCAACATTGCGGATATTTCAGTGCAAACGCGATCAGATCGTTGGCCAGACACCGTACAGATTTTCGCCCGCAAAGCAGCCTGATGGAAGGAGCTCGGAAGAATCGGCTATGGAAAGGATCAATGCAGTGCTTCAAGGAAGGCCTCAATTCTTCGAATGGAAACATATACGGCATGATGGAACACCATTCGACGCTGAAGTTTCGTTGAATCGTCTTGACCTTGACGATGAAGTTTATATCCAGGCAATGGTTCGCGATGTGAGCGAACGCAAAAGGGCCGAGGAAGAAAATCGGCGGTTGGCTATGGTGGCCAATACTACAACCAATATGGTTGTTATAGCCGACGGAAACGGTTTGATTCTATGGATTAATCCCGCATTTACACGCATAACAGGCTATTCACTGGAAGAAGTCATCGGGAATAAGCCAGGCAGTTTTTTAAGCGGACCGGAGACTGATAAGAAGGTGTCGGCATTCATGGGAGAAGCAATTCGATCGGGGCAGGGATTCAAAGACGTTGAGATAATCAATTATTCCAAGGAAGGACGACCCTACTGGGTGTCGATTGAAGTCCAGCCAATTCATGACAGGGCTGGTAATGTCGTTCAGTTCATTGCAATTGAAAGTGACATTTCTGAAAGAAAGGCAACACAACAGATCCTGTTGGATCGCAATGAAGAGCTAATCAAGATTAATGCTGAGCTTGACAGGTTTGTTTATTCAGCGTCCCACGATCTTCGTGCGCCGATAGCATCGCTGCTTGGTTTGATCGAGGTTGCAAGACTTGAAACGGACAGAAACAATATCGTTGAGCTTCTGGAGCTTCAACAAAAGAGCTTATTGCGGCTTGATCGCTTCATCAAAGATATTGTGGATCATTCACGCAATACCAGAATGGATGTAAATTCCGATCCCATAAATTTTGAAAGCCTCGTCCAATCGGTCTTCGAACAGCTCCAGTTTATGGATAATGTTACCAAGATACAGAAGAGGATTACGATCGCTCAGGAAGGCGCATTCTTTACGTCGGCCACAAGGTTGGATATCCTGTTCAATAATTTGATTTCAAATGCAATCAAGTACGCTGATCTTCGCAAAGCTGATCCATTCCTTGAGGTAGAGATTTCTGCGAATTCGGCACAGGCTCAGATACGGATTCGGGACAACGGTGAAGGTATACCATCGGATTCGTTGTCAAAAATTTTTGACATGTTTTTCAGAGCATCGCGGAGAGGTACAGGTTCTGGATTGGGGTTATATATAGTAAGGGAAGCGATCCAAAAGGTCAGAGGAACCATAGACGTCAAATCCGAATTTGGTGAAGGCACTGAGTTTGTAGTGGTCATCCCAAACCTATATGCTCCTGCAGACATCAAACTCGTATCGGCCTGAACGTCCTAAGCTTTCTTGGCGCTCTTTCCGAATTCAATTTTGCGGCCTCTGCGTGAAATGCATTTGAAGGCATGTGTACTGAATATTAAATGCATGTTTCACGCAAAGACTGCGAAGTTTTAATACGCAAGGGCCGCAAAAGTATATGAATCGTATATTTGGTTATCGATAACACATCTTTGAAATCCGAATGAAGAACATAGCTATTGTTTTGTTTGACAGGGTCGAGGTGCTTGATTTTGCAGGACCCTTTGAAGTCTTTTCTGTTTGTGGTGCCCATGGGGAGCACAAGGGAATTTTTAATGTATATACGGTGGCTGAAAGAACGCCGGTAACTGCGCGTGGTGGTCTTGTTGTCACGCCTGATTATTTGCTGGACGACTGTCCAAGCCCAGATATTTTGCTTGTCCCCGGCGGTGGGGGATATACTGATAGTGGTCTCCCTTTTGGAAGCCGTAAAGAAATGAATAATCCCATCTTACTGGATTGGGTTAGGCGACAAAATGAATCCGCGGAGCTGGTCCTATCAGTTTGCACTGGCTCTCTTATTCTTGCAAACGCCGGTTTGTTGGATGGTCTGTCTGCAACAACACATTGGAAAGCAATCGATCAGCTCAAAGACGCCGCTCCCAAAACCAGCGTCATAGACGATCAGCGTTGGGTAGACAACGGAAGGGTTATTTCTTCCGCTGGTGTATCAGCTGGCATCGACATGTCTTTGTATGTAATCGAAAAGCTATTGGGGAAAACTGTTGCCAATGACACCGCACGATCCATGGAGTACGATCATTGGAAATCCTGACTAGTGTAGCGCCGCGAAATAAAATGCAGGGTCACGATGGCCACTAAGTTTGCACACGAAGAGAAATGCCCCGATAATTATCGGGGTGAACTTCGTGGTTCTTCGTGGCCTTTGTGACCTGCATTAATAATCAATGGATGGAAGGTCACGATCAGGATTGATGCTGAATTAATTTGTTGCTGCCTAGTTAACCTTAATCAGTTCGACTTCGAAAATTAGTGTGGCAAAAGGAGGAATCTGATCGCCCGCTCCCCGTTCTCCATACGCAATATCATAAGGCAAATAGATCATCCATTTGTCTCCTTCATGCATCAACTGCAGCGCTTCTGTCCAGCCAGCGATCACGCCACCTACTTCGAATGTTATTGGCTCCTTTCCAGCGGAGCTGTCGAAAGTAGTTCCATCGATGAGTTTTCCAGTGTAATGAACAGTCACTTTATCAGTGGCCACAGGTGCCTTACCTTTTCCGGACGTGATCACCTTATATTGAAGACCGCTTTTTGTAGTTTGTATTCCCGCGACCTTTTTATTGTCGTCAAGAAATTTCGCGTTGTCAACCTTTGCTTGTGTCATTTTTTTCTCCATAGCTTTTTGCATATAGATTTGCACGATTGCCACCGCCTCAAGCTGCTGTAGCCTGGGCTCTTTTCCCGACATAACATCTTTTAGTCCTTCAAGCATTGCGTCGACATTTAACGAGTCGCCGCCCTGGGATTTCAGATTAGACGCAACCAATGTGCCCAGGCCATAGCTGACTTGCTTGATTGTATCATTAAGTTCGATAGGTTTTGGATTTTTGAGAAGCTGTACTTCGGCCTTCAGCTGATCAGCTTCCTTCTTTAATTGATTTACCTGGGCCTGTAGTTCCTTTTTGGACTGCGAAAACACAGGAATAGTTATCAAAAATGCAATACAATAAATAAATGTTCTCATCTCAAGATTATTAATGTTCAATATAGCTCCCCTTCAAAACCTGAAAGTTCCCCTAAAAACAGGCGCAAAGAAAGCAAAATATTTCTAAAGGCGTGCAAGATTATTTGCATGGCGGGTTTACGGGTAAAATTTGCCCCGTTCGACTTCCGAAATGTCATCCGTCCTCTGGGAACAATCTGGTTATTTCAACTGAAATTATTATCTAGCACCTCGACTGAATTTTTCCTTGTTGTAGGTATTGAGAAATTAATTTACGTCATAAGGAATAACTTATTCAACGCAAGACCGGAATTGGCACAAAATGAAAATTGAACAGGCGATCACTTACAAATCGTTGCAGACATCCCTTGACAGATTCTGGCAACTGTCAGGGGAAAAGATAAAGTCGATAGAAAAGAATTTTGATACACATAAAGGTGCGCCAGTCTTTACGATCAATGGAAAATACTCGGCCAGAGGCTGGACAGAATGGACACAGGGCTTTCAATATGGATCCGCACTACTTCAGTTTGACGTTACGGGCGATTCGGAATTCCTCGACATTGGCAGGCGTAACACAGTAGAAAAAATGGCGCCGCACCTTACACACAAAGGTGTACATGACCACGGCTTCAATAACCTCAGCACTTACGGAAACCTGTGGCGCCTGATGAATGAAGGCAAGATTCCGCATAATGACTTCGAAAAGAACTTTTACGAACTGGCGATAAAGGTAAGCGGATCCGTGCAGGCTATGCGATGGACAAACATCCGTGACGGTGGTTTTATTTACTCGTTCAATGGTCCGCAGTCATTATTTGTAGACACGATCCGTTCGTGCAGAATTGTGATGTTGAGTCACGCTTTGGGTCATATCTTTCAAGGCGAAAATGACGAAAAAATAGATTTGTTGGAACGTGGCGTAAAACATTTGCTGGCCACTGCCAACTACTCGGTGTTTTATGGTGAAGGGCGCGATTCATACGATGTTCGTGGCCGTACGGCACATGAATGTATCTTCAATGTGAATGATGGAAACTATCGGTGCCCAAACGCGCAGCAAGGCTTCAGTGGATTTACCACTTGGACTCGTGGATTGGCCTGGGCGATGTGCGGCTTTGCCGAAGAATTGGAATTCATTGACGAACTTCCTGACAGTGCCTTTCCTAAGACAATTCAAAAGAATGATTTATTGAAAGTATTGATGAAAGGTGCGCTGGCAACGGCGGACTTCTATATTGAAAACAGCGCAACTGATGGAATACCATACTGGGATACAGGTGCACCCGGACTATCGAAAATGGGAGACTACCTGCAGCGATCGTCAGAACCATTCAACGAACA
>DATHIE010000335.1:0-7909 GCA_035316905.1 Chryseolinea sp.
AGCCGTTTGATTGTCTTCTTTCTTCAATACTTCGATCAGCTTTGATCGCAGTAGGTTATTGTCTTTCGAAATTTCTAATGCCGACTCGAGCAGACTTCTTGCTTCCGTCGTTTTCTTATTCCGCAGATACACATCGGCGAGAAGGAGATAGTTAAGCGGGTTTCTCGGTTCTGCTTCGATCTTTTTTTGAAAGAAGTCCTCAGCGAAATGCTTGATCTGTACGGGTGACTGCGGAGTCTTTGTATACGGTTTGAGTACGTTGCTTCCTTTGATGCCAGCGACCGGTTCATAAACGAGGTCAGTAATTCTGAGTCCGAAGTTGGGGTAGAAATTTTGCGTATAGCTCATCTGAACGAGTATACGGTTCACACCCTTTTGTAATTTACACTTCACGGTATACGTATCGAGCTCCGTAATGCGTTCGGTAGTTTCGGAAAGGACCATCGCATCATTAAGCCACACACGTATAGCGCCAGTAACACCCACGTTAAACAGAACTACCTGATCAGTAGAAGAAGTGACGAATGTTTGCGCATAGGCGACGGCGGTTTTATGGTGGATCTGATTTGAAAAGGGGATCCAGCCATCCGGATTTTCATTCGAAGGGGAGAACCACTTTACTTTTGCGAGCGTAACTGAAGAAAACACCGCCTTACCATCAGGATTTTCAAGGGGACCATGGGTCTTGAATATCCCGCTCTGCGAAAGGTTTTCGAAAGGACCCGCATATTGCCAGTTCTGAATTCCTCCAATTTGCGCGTACTGCATTCGAGCTGAATCAAATTGGTTTTGAAACAGATAATTTATACCGTATTGATAATGAGCCGCAGCGCGGATGGTGCCAAACGTCTTTTGATTCTCCAGTAGCGTTCGGATCAAAGCGATCTGGTGAGGTTTCGTTTTCTTTCCATATTGACCCAGCGTAGCAGGCGAAAACCATAACGCATACACGTACGGATCAGGATTGACAGCCTGGCGATAGAAGGGTGAAGTCGTAGGTTTCATCAATCCGTTGCCGGTAGGTCTTCAGATAAATTCCTGTGAGGTATGCATCATGCGCTTTATCGCGGTCGATGCTGCCACTGGCGATTAATTGCTCGGCTTTGGTAAACTCTTGTTTTTCGATGTGTTCCCAAAGGCGGTTGTATTTGGATGACGACGGATTGTTTTGTCCAAAAACGGCGGCAGATGCAACCAGGGCACCAGCCAGTAAAAGATGTTTCATAACGATGGTTAAAAAAATGGCCGATGCTAGATACGGACAAGCGGGGAATGGAAACCACAGGATACTGGAAGAATTCTATTTAACATAATATAAATTATATAACTTATTCTAAGCTAAGTGGCTGTTCCGCCGTTATGCCCCGTTCAAGGCCCGCGCTCTCCGTAACGCTTGGCCGCTCAAATGGCCTGGCATCATCAGCCACAAAGTTACGAGCGTGCGGAATAGAAAGCTGTCCGCGTCTGACACAAACTCGTGCGATTTTGGGATATCGATGCGGGTGTCTTTTTAAATCTGTGTGATTGGTTTGGCCGGGCGCCTCGACAAAATAAGCTTTGTTCACTTTTAACTGTGATCTGGTTTTATCATTTGACAGATATCATCTTCGAAACGTATTTGGTTCAAAATCGAAGGGAATTCCTTCCGTGATTTTTACGGCGGCCAAAGACAGCACGGTCCGTAAATGGCATGCTTTTGGCCGAGAATGGCTACGTATCAAATAGTTAAAGACATGAGACAGCTCAGTGTATTCGCGGGTTTTGTCATTGCCCTTCTTCTTACCGGCCAGTCGGTAGCGTTGGATCAAAAAGGATTTGAGAAACTGATCAGGCAAGTGGCCGATGGATGGAACGAAGGCAATGCAAAAAAGGCTGTCGATTGTTTTTCTTCGGATGCCCTCTTCAGTTCACCCGACTTCAACGCTGCGAACGTGAAGGGCTTCGTACACCAGGGGAAGGACGACATTTACAAATTCTTTGGTGGAGACAACGGGCGTTCCGATCGAATGAATATGGTGTGGCAGAGTTGGGGATTTGACGAAACCAACCAGACGGGTTTCGGCGAATACACATTCCGTTACGGTGACTATCAGGGCCATGGTGTGGCGATGATCCACGTAAAGAACAATGTAATCAGCAACTGGCGTGATTATACATTTGAGTTTTACAACGACTGGCATGAATTCGTGGGAACAAACCAGTCGGCGTTTAAAGGTTTGTCGAGAAATCGAATTGCGGGAACCGAATTCCGAAAGCTGATTGACACCTGGATAGCGGGTTGGGCAGAGAACGATCCTGGTAAATCTTCCGGATGTTTTACCCAAGACGCCTTTACATTAAAACCGAAATATGATAAAGATGGTAAAGTGACCGTCAATTACTCCGCCGGAGGACGGCCTGCGATGCTGAATGCGCTCACAGAGTTTGCCGAGGCTAAGAAAAAGCAAGGGTTCACTACTTCTATGGAATGGCATACGGTAGCTTTTGATAAGAAACTGCAGATCGGCGTAGGTGAATACACCTTTCACTTTGGCGACACCCCCTATCATGGCGTTATGGTGCTGAGGATCAACGACGGACTCATCTCACGTAAGCATGAGTACGAATATGATTCAAGAGTTGAGTGGGATGATTTTATTGGTGTGAACAAATTCTAGTTTAGGGACGACCGCCCTGAGGCCGGGAAAAAGGGCGCGAGCCTGAAAGCTTCCCTTACTTAGCAGCATCCGAATTAAGTTCTATTTTTTTATATACTCTACCTGCATCGCTACACATTGTCAAGCCGCACTCTCCCACCCTAAGCCAAGCTTGCCAAAGAGTGTTTCATCGCAAGTTTATCGCTCACAATACCTTTCTTGACCTTCGGCGCTTGACTGTTTTTAAGTAAGCGATTAGATACTCCGCCCACACAATAGGACATTATCTCCATAGCTGCGCGGGGTGTTGAGCTCGCCAGCATGGTTTTTGGTCAGAATATTGAATACACTATCACCAGCCTCTTAAAAATCCAACCCTCTGGCAGGTGAATAACTGTGACATCACCGCCATTACGTTTGACGACATCCCTCCTAGTCGCGCCATTGCCAAACGAACGCGCCAACCATCGGCACCAGGATTTGGATCAGGCTCAGCCAAGTATGCCAATGTTTCTGGTGAAACTTTCTAAATTTAGGTATTCCCAGTCACACATTAAAAATCGGACCTGCCATGGTTCTTAAGGCGGTATCTATTTTGAAATTCACCAAACTCTTTTTGGCGCTGGTCTTATTCCTTATTACTGCGAGTTGTTTTTCACAGGAAAAAATTTTCTATCACTATGGCCTGGAAGAGGGATTATCGCAACAGTCAGTCAGGGCGATCATAAAAGACTCAAAAGGTTATCTTTGGGTGGGCACCCAGGATGGCCTGAACCGTTTTGATGGAAACAGCTTTGTCATATATAAAAATGAAATAGGCAATGACAAAAGCATTTCGGGAAACTTTATAAATGCGTTGTTGGACAATGATAATCTCATCTGGATAGGAACTTCAAACAATGGGATATGTTACTACAACAAAAAGTTTAACAATTTCAAGTCGATAGGCAATACGAGCAGCAACTGTACCGGTCTGGCAAAAGATATAAAGGGAAATGTATTTGCAACGTACCTGAACAACGGGCTCTCTGTTTTTTCAATTAGGGATGGATCGCTACACGAGGATAAAGTTGATTTTTTTTCATCCCGGAATTTAAAACTGACGGCGATCGTCATTGGCAATGACGAGACCTTATATGTCGGGACCAAAGACGGACGCTTTTTTTATACCAACTTATCCAGGCAACCATTTCAATTTAAAGAAATTGTTTTTAAACAACCCATCAATGAAATAAACAGGATTGCTGTAGATGGTGGTTCTATTTGGCTTGGGACGACCGCTGGGCTCTACTTTTATGATATATCCGAAAATAACCTCAGCCCAGTATCGATCGAAAAATTCAGTCCAAATTCGACAGAGAAACTGACTATCCATGACATTTGGAAAAAAGAGGAACAATATTTTGTTGCCACAGATAATGGGCTATTTGTTTTATCCCAATGGGATAAGGAGCAGATAAGTTTCAATGAATGTGTCATTTATGTAGGCGATAAAAACAATACTAATTCGATTACCTCGAACCGTGTTTATGCACTACTGTTGGATAAGGACTTGCTGTGGATCGGGACCAATAAACTTGACGCTTTATCACTGGTTGAGCCAGTCTTTAAAACCATAAATGTTACGGGTAAAAAGGCCATAAACAACAACCATGTTTTTTCCATTTATAAGGCAAACGATTATTTATTCATCGGCACGAGGGGTGGCTTAGATTGCATTGACGCTAAGGGAAAAGTTACTACGATTACCAAAGAAAGCACCAATAACAAGCTGGCTTACAATGTCATTCGAGGCATTGTGAAAGATGATAAAAATAACCTTTGGCTTGCCACCACGAAGGGAGTGTCGATAATCAATCTTAATAACTTCGACCCCGCGCGGCCAAAGATCAAATCCCTGTTTTTTGATAACGATGATACCACATCCTTAAGCAATAATGATACACGGCACATCCTTATCGATAATAAGAAACAAGTATGGGTTGCTACCTATGGTGGCGGCATCAATAAGTTTACCGGTAACTTAGCTACCAATACATTCACCTTTCAACGATTCGTCAATCAAAACGGCACCAACGCGTTAAGCTCGGACCTCATTTACCATATCAACCAGGATACCGATAACAACTATTGGATAGCCACTACGAACGGATTGAACAAACTTCATTTTACAAATGATGATGGCGGCACACCGGTATTCACGACCTATCTTAACGATTCTGAGCACGCAAAGACCCTGCAAAACATTGGTGTACTCACCACCTTTCACGATGCCCAAAATATACTTTGGATAGGCACTGATAATGGGCTTTATAAATACGACAGAAATACAAATGAGCTTACATATTATGGCGAAAAGGACGGTTTAACAAATTCGGTTGTCTATAGTATTTTAGAAGATGCCGACAAGGATCTGTGGCTATCGACGAATTCAGGATTATTTCGGTTTAATAAAACGAATGAAACTTTTACCAACTATACTGGAAAGGACGGTATTCAAGGTTCGGAATTCAACCTGGGAGCTCAATATTGGGATCCGAAAACAAATGAACTCTATTTTGGGGGTGTCAACGGTTTCAATTATTTTAATTCGCACGACATCGATAAATTATACAAGGAGGGAAATCTAACCTTTACTTCCCTAAAAATAAAAGGTAAGGAAATAGATCCAAACAATAGCCATACCATTATCGATCAAAACATCACCGATACCAAAGACGTCTATTTAAAATTTAATGAGTTTCCCTCTTATTTATCTTTTTCCGATCTCAGTTTTTCAAAACCGGAAAATAGCGGGTTCGTTTATAAATTGATACCCAACGATGAAGAATGGAACGAATTAAATGATAGAAAAGAAATTCAGCTATTAAACCTGGCACCAGGAGACTATACTTTGCAGGTCCAGGGGAAAATAAAATCCCTCTTCTGGAAACAAAATCCGTTGGAGATACGACTGCATGTTTCGCCCCCCTGGCACAAGAGTAATTTTGCCTATTTTTTATATCTTCTCCTGACCCTGGGATTTATTCTTTTTATGAGTCGCTTTTTTCTGCAAAGAAGGTTCGAACAACGTGAAGTTGCCCGACTGAAGGAGCTGAATAATTTGAAAACGAAATTGTATGCCAATATCACCCATGAATTCAGAACACCTATCACCGTCATTCTGGGAATGGCACAGACCCTGAGAGATAAATTGCGCGATGCGCCGATAAAGACGGATACCCAGTTTGAAATGATCGAGCGTAATTCGAACAATTTATTGAATTTGGTCAATCAGATCCTCGACCTGTCTAAACTCGAAGAAGGAAGGCTAAACCTGAAATTGGAACAGGGTAATATTATTACCCATTTAAAATATTTGACCGAGAGCTTTCATTCTATCGCTGAAGAAAAACAGATTTCGATTATATTCTATAACGAGGATACTGAAATTATAATGGATTATGATCGCGACAAAATTTCGCAGATTATATCTAATCTGATGTCAAATGCCGTTAAGTTCTGTACCAAAAAAGACAAAATCATAGTCCATGTAAGTAGAAACGGTATCAAAGGTTTGAATCAACTCATTATCAAAATCAAGGACACAGGGATTGGTATTTCCAGAGAAAACATACCTTTTATTTTTGATCGGTTTTATCAAGTGAAGACTGATGCTGGAGAACACGGCGGAACGGGCATTGGATTAGCCCTGACTAAGGATCTCATCGTATTGATGAATGGTGAAATCACGGTGGAAAGCAAGGAAAAATTGGGTACCACATTTACCGTAAAATTACCCATCACGCAAAATGAAAAACGATCTGTAGCAATCCCCCTTGAAAATGTTTCGGAGAGTTTTCCAACAGGTATAATCACTCCAAAGATTGCGGATAGTTCTTCCCAACTTCCTATTGCGCTAATCGTCGAGGATAACAGTGATGTTTCAAACTACATTATAATGTGCCTTGAAGACAAATATCAGATACTATATGCACCCGATGGCGAGATTGGAATCGAGATGGCGATGGCCAAAATACCCGACATCGTTATAAGCGACGTCTTGATGCCAAAAAAGAATGGGTTTGAACTTTGCGAGATCCTGAAAAAAGATATAAGGACGGATCATATACCGATAATCCTCCTTACGGCAAAGGCTACACAGGCCGATAAAATGTCCGGTCTATCCTTCGGGGCCGATGCCTATTTGATCAAACCGTTCCAAAAGGAAGAACTTTTGTTACGGATGGAAAAACTGGTAGCGTTAAGAAAAATTCTTCAACAAAGGTACCGGGATTCTCCGTCATACACGATACAAAATCCCGGGAACAAGAATGATGAATTCATTAATAAAATTATCGCAGAGATAAATAATCATTTAGATGATAGCTCTTTCCAGACTGAACAACTTGCAAGAGCAATGCATTTGAGCGAATCACAGTTGTACCGGAAATTGAAGGCACTCACGAATACCTCGACGGCCATTTTTATTCGTAAGGTCAGGCTGCAAAATGCAAAGAAACTATTTTCCTCCTCCGATCTGACGGTATCCGAGGTGGCATATTCTACCGGATTTAACGACCCCAGTTGGTTCAGCAAATGCTTTAAGGAGGAGTTTGGCCATCCCCCCAGTGAAAAAAGTAAATTCTAAGATAGACATCCCCCTGCCCGGTTCCTTTTAAGCGCCTTACAGCGGGTCTCTTTTATTACCCTCCTTTCAAGACAGAAATCCTTTTTCTCCAGGTAATAGCAATAATACTACATGCCGATGCAATAATAGTACATGCATTTTTTCGGGTTACATCAAATACTACATGGTTCTGCAAAGGTACTACAAGTCCACAGGAGACCTATGGACTAGGTTTGCGGAGTACAAATAGTTGTCAAGCTTTAAATGCAAATTTTATGAAAACGCAAGTCCTAAAATTCTACCACCTGATCTTATTAATTACTGTTCTGCTAATGATTTTTGCCGGCTGCAGTGAGGATGCTGCTCCCGGTGATCCCAAACCGGAACCAAACCCCATTAGCGTCGATGTGAATAAAATTATCAAAGCTCTGAGATTCAGAAACAGTACGGTCATTCCTGGTACTACACCTACACTTGCAAAGAAGGCGGACCTAAAGATTGATACCGACACCATTTTTTGGGTCGAGGGCATTAAGAACCGGATCAAAATTTTAAAACCCGTCGGACAACAAATATCTTCGGGATCCTTTTATGCGCAGGTCACAGGTGCTGACTCTTACATTAAGGCCGAATTTGAGATCGAAGATGAAACCGATACTATCGT
>DATHIE010000336.1:0-17967 GCA_035316905.1 Chryseolinea sp.
CGAGAGCGTATAACCCTGGTATGCTGGTCATCAGATTGTAATCTACCCATAGCCCACCCATTGTATAGTGAACCGCAGGATAGATCATCATAGGCATCTCATATGGATTGTCTCCGGTGATCTGCTTGTACATATCGAAGAGGTTTCCATATTTCGCTTCAATAACTTTCCTGCCGTCGCGTTTGATTGCGTCCGAAAAATCAAGGAACACTGCCAACCCTGAGCCTACACCTCGTCCATCATCACACATATATTTTGCGTTTCTGGACGCAACATCCCGTGGCACAAGGTTTCCAAACGATGGATATTTGGTTTCAAGGAAATAATCTCTATCAGATTCAGGAATACTCGCTGCATCCTTGGCTTTCAGTCCGGGCCGTGCAGTTTTAGGTACCCATACTCTTCCATCATTCCGAAGTGACTCTGACATCAACGTAAGTTTCGATTGATGATCTCCACTTACAGGAATACATGTCGGATGGATCTGCGTGAAGCACGGATTTCCAAACAATGCCCCTTTACGGTGCGCTCTCCAGATTGCCGTTGCATTACATCCCTTGGCATTTGTAGAAAGAAAGAATACGTTGCCATAACCGCCAGTACAAAGTAAGACGGCGTGTGCACTGTGAGTTTCCAGTTTACCTGTAACAAGGTCACGCGTAACGATGCCTCTTGCTTTGCCGTCAACAATGACTACGTCAAGCATCTCAGTCCTCGTGTACATTTTCACCTTGCCATTCGCGACTTGGCGATTTAGTGCTGAGTAGGCACCAAGAAGCAACTGTTGCCCTGTCTGTCCCCGGGCATAAAACGTCCTTGAGACCTGTGCACCTCCGAAAGACCTGTTCGCCAGCAATCCGCCATATTCTCGGGCAAAGGGTACTCCCTGGGCAACACATTGATCGATAATGTTTACGCTCACCTCGGCGAGGCGATAGACATTTCCTTCACGTGCGCGATAGTCACCGCCCTTGATCGTATCATAAAAGAGACGCTGAATGCTATCTCCGTCGTTTTGATAATTCTTTGCTGCGTTAATTCCACCTTGCGCCGCGATACTGTGCGCTCTTCGTGCGCTGTCCTGGAAGCAAAACGCTTTAACGTTATATCCCAATTCACCTAACGATGCAGCCGCCGATGCGCCTGCAAGCCCTGTACCTACCACAATGATGTCGTACTTCCGTTTATTAGCCGGGTTTACCAGCTTAAGGTTGAACTTGTGTTTTTTCCACTTCTCCGCCAAAGGGCCGTCAGGGATTTTGGAATCTAATTTCATCTGTCTCAATATTTAATCAAGGATACATTCAACTTCGGTGTGAGTATAGCTGTTGCGTTAACCATTTTATTGGTAAGGTTTAATCAAGGAACATCCAGATCGGAATGAGGGCAAATAACGCCGGAACAACAATCGCGAACGTCTGGCCGACGAACTTGATCAGTGGATTATATTTCAGGTGATTCAGACCAAGCGTCTGAAATGTACTTGCGAACCCATGCCAAAGGTGAAATGCGAGTATCGCCATACTGAAAACATATACGGCTACGTACCAAACATTTGCGTAAGCCACGTCCACGACGGTGAACAAATCCTTCACCTCGCGACCATCATAATTGGCTTTGCTGATACCTCCCCAATGCATCTCATACCAAAACCCTTTAAGGTGTATCACGAGGAAGATGAGAATGAAAGTGCCTAATATGCCCATGTTTCTGGAAGTCCAGGGTGACGAGTTTTTAACGACTGCATAACCCTCACTTCCGCGGGCTGCGCGATTGTGAATTGTAAGGAGCAACGCCCAGATCACGTGAACAAGGATACATGTGTAGTTCAAATAAGAGATCGTCACGATCACCGGATTGGATGTCATGAACTCAGCGTAGACATTAAATGCCCGGCCTCCATCTGATTTGAGGAGCTGAAGATTTCCGATTAAGTGAACTATTAAGAAGAGAATAAGAAAAAGGCCGGTAAGCGCCATTAGTAATTTTCTGCCAAGGGTACTTGTCAGAAGTCTGGTAAACCAGTTCATAGTAGTGTGTTAGTAGAGTACTTATTGATAGCGGTCAAAAATACTCCCTAAACCGTATTCCACCAAAGGTGGGGTCACTTTATAAAAATTATAAATAAACTGAAGGAACGTTTAATTACTATAGAAACTCAGCGAGTAAAATAATTAAAGAGATGGCTACGATTGCTACAAGCAAGAACCACTCTTTACGCAGAAAATCGACTACAAACTTGAACAACCGTTTCATATAGTTTAAGAATGCTTTTGCAGGCTATAGTTCCAAGAATCAGGCCTAATGCGAACGGTGTTGATTTATAACGAGTTACACTCAATCGGGCCAGATTGCCGGGTCCAAATGAGAGTCAAAATTGAACTGGGTTCCCATTCCTGGAAACCCTAGTTTTTTTTCCGGTGAACTAAAAGCGGCCTGTTACAATTGAATTCATGGAGTAACTTTAAGCCCACAACTACTTTTTAGATCGGATGTATTTGATTTTTGACACGGAGACCACAGGGCTTCCGCACAATAAGACTGCACCCATTACTGACGTTGACAATTGGCCACGGTTGGTACAGATAGCGTGGCAACTACACGACGCCAAGGGCAAACTTCTTTCACAACAAAGCTTCATAGTAAAGCCCGACGGCTTCGATATTCCTTTTAAGGCAGAACAAGTTCACGGGATCTCAACTAAACGTGCAATCGAGGAAGGCCATGAACTGAAGAAGGTACTTGCTGCGTTTTCAAATGATCTATCTCAAACACTCCTCTTAGTCGGCCACAACATTGAGTTCGACATTAATATAATCGGCGCTGAGTTTATCCGACAGGCTTTGGATACGGATCACCTGCTAAAAGTTACTAAGCTGGATACCGGATTATCTTCCACGGAATATTGCGCGCTTCAAGGTGGTATCGGTGGAAAACTTAAGATGCCGACGCTGGCAGAGCTGTATAAGAAGCTTTTTGACCATGCATTTGTAGATGCGCACGATGCTGCTTACGACGTTGCAGCAACAGCACGCAGCTTTTTTGGTCTCATTCATCAGAAGGTCATTAAGCCGTTCAACCCGATAGCGCTGGAAGAAATTGAATATGAGGAACCAAATCTCGAAGCTGCCAACTCTACGAAGCGTGAAAAAAGAAAACACGCAGGCTATTCATTAACTGAAGCGGCAACCGAGATCAGCGACAAACCTTTCGTCCACCTGCATGCTCATTCTCAGTACTCCGTGCTTCAGGCAACCCCTGACGTTAAGTCTTTCGTCAGCAAGGCAAAGGCACTCAATATGCCAGCCGTTGCACTGACTGATCTTGGCAACATGTACGGAGCCTTCAAATTTGTACGCGAAGCGATCAATCACGAAATCAAGCCGATTGTTGGTTGTGAGCTGTACGTAGCAGACGAGCGCCTCAAACTAAAATTCACAAAGGACAATCCGGACAAGCGCTTCAACCAGATATTGATCGCAAAGAATAAAAGTGGATATCATAACCTTGCCAAATTAAGCTCTTTAGGTTTTACGGAAGGCCTATACGGAATTCACCCACGTGTGGACAAGGCTCTTATTAAGGAGTATCATAACGATCTCATCGCGTTCACGGGTTCGCTGGCCAGTGAAATACCTTACCTGATTCTCAATGTTGGTGAAAAACAGGCCGAGGAGGCATTTAAGTGGTGGCTTGAGCTGTTCAAGGGTGATTTTTACATTGAGCTGAACAGGCACGGAATCCCCGAGGAGGATCGCGTTAATGAAACTCTTCTTCGCTTTGCTGAAAAGTATAGTGTGAAATACTTTGCCGCCAACGAAGCATTTTATACGGACAAGGGCCAAGCAAATGCGCACGATGTTTTGTTGTGCATCAAAGAGGGAGAATTTAAGTCGACCCCAATTGGATATGGCAGAGGACACCGTTTAGGTTTGTCGAATTCAGAGTACTATTTCAAATCGCAGGAAGAGATGAAATCGATCTTTCGGGATTTACCGGAATCAATCGAGACCATCAGTGAGATTGTCGACAAAATCGAAACTTATACACTCGAACGCACCGTCTTACTTCCGAAGTTTGATATACCAAAAGAATTTCAAAGCGAAGATGATTACCTGCGTCATCTGACTTATGAAGGAGCAAAGAAACGTTACGGTGAGCTTGCGCCTTCGCTCATTGAGCGACTTGATTTCGAATTGGATACCATTAAGAAGACCGGCTATCCCGGATATTTTCTCATTGTACAGGACTTCACTTCAAAGGCGCGCGAGATCGGCGTAACCGTAGGACCAGGACGCGGATCTGCTGCCGGATCTGCCGTAGCGTATTGTATCAGGATAACGAACGTAGATCCCATTAAATACGATCTCCTGTTTGAGCGTTTCCTGAATCCGGATCGGGTATCACTACCCGATATTGACATTGACTTCGATGATGAAGGAAGAGATAAGGTGTTGCGTTATGTGATTGACAAGTATGGAAAATCACAGGTGGCACAGATCATTACTTATGGTACTATGGCGGCGAAGTCGTCCATACGCGATTGCGCTCGTGTGATGGAACTCCCCTTGACGGAAGCGAACCTGCTTGCCAAGATGGTTCCTGAACGGCCCGGGACTTCTCTTGAAAGTGCATTTCAGGAAGTAAAGGAACTCGCTGCCATTAAAGCCGGCAATGACCTGAAGGCACAAGTATTACAACAGGCGGTCATTCTGGAGGGATCTGTCCGAAACACAGGCACCCATGCATGCGGAGTAATTATTACGCCAGATGATTTGACCAAGTTCGTCCCTGTATCGACGGCAAGGGATTCCGACATGCTTGTCACACAATTCGACAACAGCGTAGTTGAAAGCGCGGGAATGCTCAAGATGGATTTTCTTGGTCTCACTACCCTATCCGTTATAAATACTGCAGTAGCGAATATTCATAAAAGCAAGGGCATTTCCATTGACGTGGATACAATTCCCCTTGACGATCTTAAGACGTACCAGCTTTTTCAACGCGGGGAAACTACCGGAACATTCCAGTTCGAAAGTGTTGGAATGCAAAAGTACCTTCGTCAATTGAAGCCGGACAAATTCGAGGATCTCATCGCTATGAACGCTTTGTACCGTCCGGGCCCGATGGAATACATTCCAACGTTCATTAACCGGAAACATGGACGTGAGCCGATAAAATATGATCTGCCTGCCGTAGAAGAGTTTCTTTCCGAAACTTATGGTATCACTGTGTACCAGGAGCAGGTTATGTTGCTTTCCCAGAAGCTGGCAGGATTCAGCAAAGGTGATGCTGACGTTCTTCGGAAGGCAATGGGTAAGAAGCAAAAGGCAGTGCTGGATAAAATGAAAGATAAATTCATCGAAGGATGCAAGAAGAACAACCATCCCCAGGATATCTGTGAAAAGATCTGGATCGATTGGGAGGCCTTTGCCCAGTATGCTTTTAATAAATCTCACTCGACGTGTTATTCGCTTATTGCTTATCACACGGCTTATCTAAAGGCAAATCATCCTGCGGAGTATATGGCTGCGGTGTTGACACATGCTCAAAGTAACCTTGAGAACGTCACATTCTTTATTGAGGAGTGTCGAAGTCTGGGCATTAAAGTATTGGGTCCGCATGTGAATGAATCTGGAGTATACTTCGCAGTTAACAAAGATGGCCAAATCAGGTTTGGACTCGGAGCAATTAAGGGTGCCGGTGACGCAGCTGTTGAAGCAATGATACAAGAACGGGATGCACGTGGTCCCTTTCAGGATTTATTTGAATTTGCAAAGCGCATGAATCAGCGTTCTGTTAACAAGAAGACTTATGAGTGCCTGGCTTTATCAGGGGCGTTTGATAGTTTCGGTGGCATACATCGCAGGCAATATGTTTTTGCAAAGGATGGAGAAGCCAGTCTTGTTGAAAAAGCCATAAAGTACGCGACAAAAACCCAACAGGAAGAACAGAGTGCACAGGCAAGTCTTTTTGGGGGAAGTTCAGGTGCCGTCATGCCACAACCTAAAGTAGACTACGTCGAACCGTTTACAGAGATTGAAAAACTGAACCTGGAAAAGGAGGTTGTCGGCATATACATTTCAGGCCACCCGTTAGACAACTTCAGGTTTGAGATGGATAATTTTTGCAAGTCTTCATGCAGCGAACTTAATGAGCTGGAAATTATGGTGGGCCGGGAAACGAAACTCGGAGGGATCGTTTCCGGTGTTGAACACAGGACGACCAAGACTGGTAAGCCATTCGGCAAATTCACACTCGAAGATTACAGTGGGAACTATACGTTCACCCTTTTTGGAGAAGACTATCTCAAGTTCAAGAATTTCATGAACATTGGATGGTTCCTGTTTGTCGAAGGGGCAGTGGTGCGGAACACCTGGGGACAGCAAAACCTTGAATTCAAGATCAGAAGTATCGACCTCCTGAATGAACTCGGTATAAAAAGAAGTAAGGGGGTGCAACTTCGAATTAAGGCAACCGATATCACTAAGGAAATGATCGGACGTATTGAGGATGTATGCCAGGAGTACACAGGCAATACACCGCTTTACCTTAAGATCCAGGATGCCGGAGAAAACATAAACCTCGAACTCTTATCACGAAAGTTCCGGATAAGTCCAGTAAATGAGATGGTTAAACAAATGAAGAAAGCTGGCGAAATCGAGGTTGCCGTAGTGTTTTAAACAGGAACGTCTGCAGGACAGCCAACTTTGAACTAAAACATATACCTTTGCGTTGGACAAATGAACCTTAGATACTGAACTCTTAAAATATACTCTAATGGGAAAAACGATTGAACTAAACGATGCAAATTTCGATGAGATCATAAACTCTGACAAACCTGTCCTTGTTGATTTTTGGGCTGAATGGTGCGGACCTTGTAAAATGATCGGACCTGTTGTCGAAGAATTAGCAGGTGACTATGAAGGTAAGGCGGTAGTTGGAAAACTAAATGTTGATGAGAACCCGGCGGTAACGGCAAGATTCGGCGTTCGAAGCATTCCGACCTTATTGGTTTTTAAAGGAGGTCAGATCGTTGACAAACAAGTTGGGGCAGTGCCTAAGTCTGTTCTGTCACAGAAACTGCAAAACCAGGTTGCCTGATCATTGTATTTGCTGAACTTATATTAAAGTGCGAACCTATTGGCTCGCACTTTTTTTATACATCTATACTTTTTAACCGTTCTACGATCTCCAGTACGGCGGGACAGACCAATGTATTCTTATAGGTAAGGTCTGTTATCTGCACCATCTTTTTCCGGTCAGTATGAGGATATTCCCGACACGCCTTCGGTCGGACGTCATAAATTCTGCAATGGTTATCGTTATCGAGGAAAGGACACGGTGAAGACTTCAATACATAATCGTTGTCTTCGTCAATCCTGAGATATTTTTCAATAAAGTCCCCAGGCTTTGTTTTCAACGATTTGGCAATTCGGTCGATATCATTCGGATAAAAAATAGGGCTTGTGGTTTTACAACAGTTGGCACAGGTCAGACAATCAAGACTTTCAAAGACCTCCTCATGTGTCTGGTGAAACGCATCATCAACCTTCCGCGGATCTTTTGACTTTATCCTTTGCAGAAATTTTTTATTATCGGCCGCTCTGTTTTTTGATACCTGGCTAAACTTTTTTAGATCTAATGCCGTATTTTCACCCTTCATACATCACAAAGATCGTATAAAAATCTGGTCAAGGGTAACACAATGGTTTCAACTTCCAACGGCGTGCTGGTAGAGAAGGCACGCATCACGTCAATCGATACTGTCCGCGGGTTTGTCATGGTGATCATGGCTTTGGACCATGTTCGTGACTATTTTCACATTGACGCATTCAATTTCAATGCAACCGATTTGGAGCGTACTTCCGCGGTGTTGTTCTTCACCCGCTGGATCACTCACATTTGTGCACCAACGTTTGTCCTGTTATCGGGCGTGTCAGCAAGACTGGGATTGGAGAAAAAATCCAAAAAGGAGTTGTCAATTCATTTATTGACGCGGGGTTTATGGCTCATCTTCCTTGAACTTACGGTAATCAGATTCGGTCTCGTCTTCAATTTCTACTATGACTTTACTTTGTTTCTGGTGATCTGGGTGATTGGTTTGTCAATGGTAATATTGTCTGCCTTGATCTATTTGGGTGAACGAGCCGTGCTCATTATTGGGTTGATACTGGTATTTGGGCACAACGCATTTGATGGTATGAGGCTTCAACCCGGAGATAGCGGATTCGCCCTTTGGACATTCTTAAATCAGTCCGGGTTGGTGCAGGTTTCATCTGACCGGTTCCTTTTGGTTCCTTATGCATTAATACCCTGGCTTGGAATATTGTTAGTGGGGTACGGGATTGCTCATTGGTTCACCAGCGGTTTTGATGCTAAACTACGTGCAACGTATCTGCTAAGGGCTGGAGTAGGGTCAATTGTCATTTTTATCCTGCTGCGTTTTCTGAATGTGTACGGAGATCCTGCCCCATGGAGCCCGCAGAAAAATATAGTCTTTACGATAATGAGCTTCCTTAATTGTACAAAAAATCCAGTGTCGCTACTGTTTACGCTAATGACTGTAGGAATCACGTTCTTGTTATTATGGCTTATGGAAAAGTCAAAAGACTTGAATATAAAGCCACTGATTGTTTTTGGTCGGGTTCCTCTCTTTTATTTTATACTTCACTTTTACATTGCCCATTTCCTATCACTGCTATTGATGATAACGACCGGACAAGCCTTTGGAGAGATTGATTTTCATTTCAGCAAAGGATTCGGAGGAATACCACCGAACACTGGCGTAACACTTCCATGGGTGTATGTAGTGTGGATTGGAGTGGTTCTGGTATGCTATCCCATTTGCAAGAAATACAACGAGTTCAAGAGCACACACAACTATTGGTGGTTGAGCTACATTTAGAGCAGGTCACAATGGACACAACGAACCACAAAGTTCACGACGTATTTTTAAGGCTTTAACATAGTGATCGTTGTGCGTCCTTTGTGATCGTCGTGACCCTGCTATACAGTTTGCAAAAATTCATTATTTAAACACTCCCTCAAGAAAGGGCTGGCTGCCGCAGGTGATGAGTGCTTAACTCATCCACCAGTTCGATCAGGATTTCTTTGGCTTTTTCGGGCGATTCAATTTCAACATTACTGCCAAACATCAACAGCCATCTGCCGAAGGAATGGAAGCAAGCGGAAAGAAAATGCATGCGAACCTTTGAGCCGATAACTTCTTCCGATACGTACCCGTACAGGTATTTACTTTGTCTGATATGCTTAGCAACAGCTACATCGAATAGCACTGTAACTTTCTCGACTTCACGGTTACCCTGAACGACAGTTGCTAAATATTCCTGCAGGCTTAAGAGATTGCGCGAATCGAATTTGATGCCAGGCCAGGTAAGGTTTTTGATCCGGTCGGCCCTGAAATCACGGTAACCATTTCTCAGCCGGCACCATCCGATCAGATGCCAGGCTGCACCGTAATGAAACAATCCAATTGGTTCAACATCACGAGTAGTGACCTCATCGTTGTTGCTAAAGTATTCCAGGTGGACAACATCCTTTTCAACAACTGCGCGCTGAATATCCGTCAGGAAATTATTTGGGAACTGCTGCTCTTCGCGAGGTGACCTTAACACTTCAATGTGCGAGTGCAGATCCTCGAGATGATCCTTTCCTGAATCACTGAGTACCGCTTTTATCTTGAGTAACGCCGATTCGAAAGCCGTCTTTATTGACTTGTCTGTCATTTTTTCGACCAGCTTCCCTGCAAGCAACATAGCGCTTGCCTCATCCTGGGTAAACATTACAGGTGGAAGGTGATATCCGTCAACAATAAAATATCCCTTTCCCGCCTCAGACCCGATAGGCACGCCTGCTTCCATCAACGCCTTTACGTCGCGGTAAACTGTTCGAAGGCTCATTTCAAAACGTTCGGCAATCTCTTCAGCCTTCACCACACGTTTTGTCTGCAGATGAATAAGAATAGCGGTCAGACGGTCGATCCTGTTCATACATGAAAGTTACTTGTTCTTGCGGAAAGGAAAAAAACAAAAACGCCCTGCCTCGATAAAGGACAGGGCGTTTCGATGAATTAAATCAATCCTTATTCAGGCCCAACTATCGGGGCGCTTCCAAGGGCTGGCGCATTGAATTCGACCTCGTTCTGCGGAACATCAAAGTAGCTGAGATAATTGTAGTTGATAAATGTCTTCGTATTTACCACCATTGAACCGGTAAAGTTCGATAGCACTACTGCATTCGACCTTCCACCACCTTTGCTCTTGTCATCGATAATACCCGTTCTTCTCGCATCGTAGAAGGCTAATCCACGGAACAATAAGGAAATTCTTCTTTCAGTCCTCAGTTCCTCGAGTGCAGCGTCTTTTGATAAAGCGCCGAGAGGAGCAAGTCCGGCTCCTTGTAATGTTCGAACGGCATCAATAAGAGCTGTACCACCAGGAATGTCTCCCAGTTGGATCCTTGCTTCCGCCCTCATGAGCTCGTTTTCTTCAAACGATCCTGCAAGGTAAGTGTCATCTGCTCCGTACTCAAGCGTGTGAACATATGTCTTCACTCCTGGCATTTCCTTTCCGCCATCAACAAGGTAATAACGAGTTCCAAAGCCAAGCCCTCTACCTCTCTGGAATACAATAGGAGATGTCATAAGGTCAAAGTTATTATCATACCTCTTGTCACCCGCACGAAAGTCTTGTATCAGCCTTTCACTTACATAGTATGTTTGTCCGTCTTCGGTAGCGGCGTAGGCTGCGACCGATCCAAAATTTGGATCAATTACCGAACGGTTGAAATCTTCAGTGGTACGTACAACGAAAACAGGGTCATTCAACTGAATGCCGTCGTCCGTGAGGGTCTGAATAGTCGTCCAGTTCGCGCTGGTCATTTCTTTCACTCTGGTATTAACGAGCAGGTTCCTTGCCCTCATGGTATTTAGATTCCTTATCCACTGGTCGGGAGTCGGGATACCGCCGTTGCCCTGCTGACAATACCCTGGAATTATCTGGCCCAATACTTCTGAATATGTCCCGACATCAGAAATACTTTCCAATGCAGCCTGCGCCTTATCGAAATTCGCATTTGCTTCCGCGATTATTTCAGTATTCGTGACGAAGTTGGAATTGGTTTTATTTGGTTCATCTGTTATAACGCCGCCGATGTACATTGATCCAATCCTGGAATAGGCATAACCTTTCCACCAATGACCCCACGCACGCAATGTGTTTTTCTTTGTGTTGGCGTCGCCCGTATAGGTGGCATCTTCCACCTTTGCCAAAAGTATGTTCATGGAGTTATTCATAAAATACATTTGAGTCCACTCCATCAGGAAAGTATTAGCTGCACCATATGCGCGGCTGTTCCTCAGGCGAAGATCATACGGTTGGGAAACACCAATTGGATTTGTGTGATTGCTTCCGTCATCGAGTGTGAAGTCCGTTGGGTTATTTGCATACCTGAAGCTTTGATTGCCCCATGGCACATAGATGACATCGCCCATTGCATCGTGAACACCAAAGATCTGAAGGGTAAGGAATCCAAGGTTCTTGCCCGTCCTTGGTCCGAGCTGATCGTCCACTGATGCGTAATAGTTTCCAATACCACTTAAGTAAGTGCCACCTTTTCCGAAGGCAATCAAACCGGCCTCCGTTCCAAGTGCTGCTTCAGTCGGTTCATTCTTGTTTATGACCTCAGCTAACTCATCCTTACAAGCCTGTGAGACAAGTAGCAGGAAGCACGTTGCGATATAATATATCCTATTATTCATAATTGAAATTCTTTAGTTGAATGAAACATTGAGACCAACCTGAAATGATTTGAAGTTGGGATATGACCAAAAGTCAAGTCCTCTTTGAGTTGCCACTTGTGGGGCTGCCGACGTCGTGCCTCCTCCTGATGTGTTCTGGCTGGCTTCAGGATCCATCCCCGTATATTTCGTCCACGTGTACATGTTCCTTCCGGAGAGCACGAGCTGCAGCCTGGAGAAGTGTTTCATGTTGAGGAATTGGGCAAAATCAAATCCAATGGAAACGTTCCTAAGACGTGCAAAAGATGAATTTTCAAGAAAATAGTCTTTTGTTCCATTAGCCTCAGATGCATCGTAGAAGCTCTTATAATACGCGGTCCATGCTCCAGTCTCTCCGTTAACCGTTACCGGAACATCATAGTCATTGTGCAGGCCCTCTGAATACATCCATTCTTTTGTCTGGTTGTATGTTTTCGCACCAGCGATCCAATCCACCTGGACAGACAGTGTGAGGTAATTCTTGTAGCTAAAATTATTTATGAACGCCATGTTGAACTTGGGAGTGGTGTTGCCGAGGAAGTACTTGTCCGGAGTGAACTGTACGCGTTTTGTTGCTTTCTCCACAACCCTGCCACCAACAAGCTCGTAATTCGCAGCACTTGCCTGATCGAGGTAAAAATTACCACCGGTATCTTTTTGATCAATGCTGGTCAGCGCTTTATATCCGTACACTGTTCCAATTTGTTCTCCCGGCTTCAGCGTATAAGTTGCCGCATTAGCCCACACCAATGGGATGTCTTTGCCGTCAGTCGTGCTCTTGAGCTCGGATATCTGCCTGCCAAAATTCGTAGTCAAATCCCATTTGAAGTTGTCGCCTGTGAAAAGGTCGGCATCCAAGGAAAACTGAACACCATTGGACTCCAGGTTTACGTAGTTGTCCCAAATCGTTTCGGACCCGTTAGAAACAGGCTGCGTCCTCTGCCATACAACACCATCGCTCTTTCTTTCCCAGATGGAAGCACTTACAGAAATGTAGTTCAGCCATGCACCATTTCGAATGGGAGCAATACCGAAATCAAATCCATATTCAAACTCGCTCGTCCTCTCAACTTGCAATGAAGAGTTTGCGACTGAAGGATTATTATAGATTATCGCTCCGTTGTCAACGGTACCAGTCTTGAACGTTGTTGTTCTCAGGTAGTGATTCGGAACAGGTCCTGCCAAGTCGCGCGACGCATCCAAAAGATAGCCAACGGGTTGGATACCGGCCTCTCCATATGCTGCGCGCACTTTGAATTCAGGAAATACGCCAACAAGTCCGCTCCAGAAGGACATTTGTGAAATTCGCAGGAATGCATCCCCACGAGGGAACGTAAAGGGCGATTTGGCATCACCATACGTTGAACTAAAGTCGGAACGGAATCCTCCTGAAATACCTGCAAGATCCTTGTACTCGAAACGCTGGTTTACGACATACCCATAAGTGATGAACAAGTCCTCGTATTCGCTGGTGCTATTCGATGACGATTGAGCACCATTGATGTCATCGATAGCTGAATAGGAAGGAAGGCCTGTAAAGGTTGAATAATTCCGGTGAAAGCTGCTCTTTCTCCAGTCGAAGGCGACTTGAGTCGTAGATACCAGGGGAAATTTGATTCCCAGGTCATGGTCAAAGTCTACCCTCGCTGTTGCTGTAACGAGGGAATTGATGTTGAATACATCCGTCTTCGATTTGCTGAAACCGCCTGCTATCGATTCTCCGATAAAACTGTTGGTTGAAATCGATGAAGCATTGCCCTCCTGGTTCTTCGTATTTCTCGAGAAGTTATTGACCGAATAGTTCAATCCTATCTTGTAATCCAGCTCAAAGATCTTGTTGGCTGAATAGTGGAGATTCAAGGTTGGAATGATATCGACGATCTTATTGTCGAAATTCTGATACTGTTCGAAGTATAGCGGGTTGTTGTTGTTTGCTCCTGCACCGCCAAAAGTGTAGGTGTAGTTTCCATCCGCGTCTTTGTATTCAAGATCTGCAAAAGAATAGGTATACATTGCCGAAGAGATCGGTGCGCTGTTCACATAGAAGGGGTTAACCGAGTTATCCGTGTATACCAGCTGTGTGATTGACCTGAACTTAAGGTTCTTGAAGAGATCGACGCCGATGTTTGTTGTGAAGTTATTGCGGTCAAGTGTTCCCTGTACTACTGATTCTTGTACCAGTTTGGAGAAAGTAAACGCATAGTCTGACGTTTCTTTTCCTCCCGAGAGGGACACGCTGTAGTTTGAAGTCTTTACATCTCTGAACGTTTGAGCAAGGTGATCGTGATATTTGACGTTCCCAATGTACGGCCTATTGTTCAGCGCGCCCGGACCATTTTCCCAGTTGGCTTGTCCCCAAAGACCGACTTCATTCTGTTGAAGCAGACCTCCATTATTGTCCAGGACGTTGCCGCTGGCGTCAATCGTGAAGGAGTGATTGAACGGCTGATGCATATCGCCTATGTTGAGAACCTTATCGACGCTCGTTCTTGCTGAAGCGTCGATACGAATAGGGCCTTGCTTTCCCTTTTTTGTAAAGATCTGGATTACTCCGTTTGCTCCCTGCGCACCATAGATAGTTGCAGCCGACGCGCCTTGTACCACCTCGATACGTTCGACGTTGTTAAGGTCAAGAGAGTTTAGCGAAGTGGAACGCATTTCAACACCGTCAACCATTATCAGTGGCTGTGTACCTCCAGACAAAGTATTGATACCTCGAAGTTGAATACTCACAGGCGCGCCTGGATTCCCCGACGCGGACATGATCGTCGCGCCGGCGATCTTTCCAACCAATGCCTGATCAATTGATGCGTTAGGTATTGGAGGCAGCTTATCACCAGAAATGGATTCAACGGAGATAGCGAGTTTCCTTTTGTCAGTGGCTACTCCAACACCAGTTACAACAACTTCAGAAAGCTGCGTGACATCCATTGTAAGCTTCGCATCAATGGTAGACTGATCTGAAATGGATACCTCTTGTGTTTTCAAACCGATAAAGGAGAATACGATTATCCCTCCAGGCGAGGGAAGCGTGAGTCGATAGGTTCCTTCGGCATCTGTCACTGTTCCGAAAGAAGTACCCTTCAACACAACGTTTACACCCGGTAATGCCGAGCCGTCTTCGGCTGCTGTGACCTTACCGGATACTACATGTTCTTGCGCGACTGCAAAAATCGACGCGCCCGCCATAAAGGCAACCAGTAGAATTCTTTTCATAGGTTATTTTTGTTAATGATTTGGTAATACCAAATCTTGCCAAATCCCCACTGAAAAGAATCACACCTTAGAGGTGAAGTATTTACAACTTATGTAGCGTCTAACGCGGTATAAAAACAATGAGCAATGAGCATTGAACAATGACCTTGCAAAAAAAAACGGGCCGGGAATCTAACCCCGTGCCCGCCTTCTCTCGTCTAAAAAAAGTCTTACCAGAATGCAATATAAAGTGCGGCAATAATTCCGCACACTAGAAGTGCACCCGCAGCAAACGAAGGATGCAATTTGAACATTGACCTATCAATTTCCAGACCTTTAGGTTTAACACCTCTTCTGTTTTCAATGTTTGTGATTATCGCCATTCCTATGACGCAGAGAATGAAAACAAATCCCATACGGTCGAGGAATGGTATTTCATACACACCAAGGCCATTATCTTTTGAGAAACCAGCGTCAGCGAGGAATGAAAGGTCGGCAAACTGCGGTAACACTTTTAAGAAGAGCGAGAACAGAAAACCTCCGATAGTTGCAAACAATGCTGCATTGGACGTCGTGCGCTTCCAGAAGAATCCGAGGATAAACATGGCGAATATACCGGGTGACACAAATCCTGTGTATTCCTGGATGTACTGGAACCCTTGCTTACCTTCGCCCATCAGCTTCTCTCCTACTAATAGTGAAAGAATTACTGCCAATATCATTGATACTATCACAGCTATCTTGCCCACATTAACCAGCCTATCCTCGCTGGCTCCTTTGTTAAAAGCTTTCTGATAAATGTCAAGTGTAAAAATTGTTCCGATGCTATTCGCTTTACCCGCGAGAGATGCAACGATAGCCGCGGTTAACGCAGCAAACGATAACCCTTTTAACCCCACCGGCAACAGGTTTAATAAATTAGGATAAGCTTTATTGACATCGACAATTCCTTTTGAATCCAGCATTTCTACCTGGAACATTCCTTGTCTGTGCAGCACATATGCAGCGATGCCTGGGATCACGACGATGACCGGCATCAACAACTTCAAAAAAGCTGCAAACAAAATTCCATTACGTGCAGTTGGTAAGTCGGCGCCCAATGCCCGTTGCGTTATATACTGATTACATCCCCAATAATTCAAGTTTGTTATCCACATTCCGCCAATCAGTACCGTAAGCCCCGGTAAATCCATGTAGTTGGCATCATCTTTTTTGAAGATCATATGGAAGTGATCATTCGCCTGTGATGTAAGCAGAGAGAACCCATTGAGAATTCCTTGCTGTCCGGATTTTTCAGCCACAAGGTTGAGCGCTATATACGTTGCCACAAGACCACCTAACACCAGGAAAAAGACCTGGATAACGTCAGTATAGCCTATTACCTTCATTCCACCCAATGTGATACCGATAGCAAATATTGACAACAAGAAAATACAGAGGTAGATATTCAGACCTGAGATACCACTGATCGCAAGGGCACCCAGATAAAGTATCGACATCAAGTTCACTACAATGTAAAGCAGCAGCCAGAACACGGCCATGATCATTGCAACGGTCCCATTATATCGTTGATGGAGGAACTGGGGCATCGTGTAGATCTTGTTCTTCAGATATACCGGTATGAAGAATATTGCAACAATTATGAGTGTAGCGGCAGCCATCCATTCGTAAGTGGCAATGGCGAGGCCCATCTTAAAGCCGCTGCCAGACATTCCAATAAATTGTTCAGCTGAAATATTTGAGGCGATAAGGGAAGCTCCAATAGCCCACCAGGTCAGGGCTCCTTCAGCAAGGAAGAAGTCCTTCGAATCCGTGACGGCTTTTTTCTTTCTGTTATAAATCCAGTAACCATAGATGGCTACAACGAGGAAATAGATTAGGAATACGATGTAATCTGTAAGCAGTAGTTTCTGTTGCATTAAAATTCAGCGGTTTAGGACGGTCATTGGTAGTCATACAGCTGTCAAACTTCCTAAAACTGAAAAGGACAATGACTAGCGCATACGATTTAACGAACTAAAATGATCTTCTTTTTTCAAAGTAGCAAAGAAATGCCCACTAGTTTTTGGTGTTTTTCTATATTGCTTCATGGCTTCCAGATTCTCAATATAAGCCTTACAGAATGGGACATGGTTTATTGATCGACATGGATGGTGTTATTTACGGTGGCGATTTCCTGATACCGGGAGCCGACACCTTCATTGCACGTCTTCTCAAGGAAAAAATACCTTTTACATTCATGACTAATAATAGCCAGCGAACGCCGCTGGATGCGGTGAGAAAGCTGAAGAGGCTTGGCATCGAAGTCACTGAAAATCACATCTATACCAGCGCTATGGCAACGTCGAAGTTCCTCGCAAGCCAGGTCCCCAAAGGGACCGCGTACGTATTGGGTGAGGGCGGATTATTAAACAGCCTACACGATAATGGCCTATCCCTTGGCGAATCTGAACCCGATTTTGTCGTGCTTGGCGAAGGACGGAACTTCACCCTTGAAATGGTCCAGAAAGCCGTCGACATGATCCTTGCCGGCGCAAAGTTTATAACGACCAATCGAGATCCATCGCCGATGAAAAAAGGATGGAACAATCTAGGCATCGCGGCAACAACGGCAATGATCGAAGAAGCGACGGGAGTCAAAGCATTCGTCGTTGGGAAGCCAGGGCCGGTAATGATGCGGTCGGCACGCAAGTTCATCGGTCTCGAAACTGCTGAAACTACCGTGATCGGAGATACTATGGACACAGACATTCAAGGTGGTGTACAAATGGGATATCACACCATCCTCGTTCTCTCGGGAATTTCAAAGAATGAAGAACTTCAGAAATATGCGTTCAAGCCGGATCTGATCGTGAACTCCGTTGACGACATTGAACTACCCTTACCGTGGTGGAGTAAGTAGTAAGTAGTAAGTAGTAAGTAGTAAGTAGTAAGTAGTAAGTAGTAAGTAGTAAGTAGTAAGTAGTAAGAAG